>CAMDRL010000098.1 GCA_945906835.1 Rickettsia typhi | reverse complement strand
TTCACACATTCTTCATTAATCACAGGCAACATTCCCGGCATGGCCGCATCCACAAAAGAAACCTGACTATTTTGCGGCGCCCCAAAAGCAGTTGCAGAACGCGAAAATAATTTAGATTTAGATGCAACTTGCGCATGAATTTCGCAACCAACAACTAGTTCGTAAAGATTGTTTTTTCCTTGGATTGTGTAAGTCATTTTAAAATTGTAATTAAAAGTTTGTTCTCGTAGCTAGTTAAATATTCGGTCTAATCACTCTCCCCTTGAGGGAGAGTCGCAGAAGGTTGCGAAGCAACCTGATGCGGAGAGGGGTATTCACTTAATCGAGTATGTTAGCCATAATTCTTTACGAGGTTTTATTGCAACATATTTCCCATCCTTGGTTATCACGGGATTTATGTTTGATTTCGTCCATCTCCAAGATGGTTGCTCTGACGAATTTAAAACTCCAATCTTAATAAGTTTTTCTACCTCACTCATTTTATTCAAAATATAAGGATCTTGTTGCGCGGAGGTATTGAGATTGAAGGTTGGGTTATTTCCAGAATTGGCAATAATTTGCGAAAGATTGTTGTTTTGGGGTTTGTTTAGAGTAGTGATATTAATTCCTGATTCAGGAAGGAAGTTTTTAATGAGCTTTATTGCTGAAGATAAAATATTTTTGAAATTCATAGGTGTCTGTAGATTTTTTACCCCTCACCGAATCGCCCTACTTCGTAAGGCTCTTCGACTCTCCCTCAAGGGGAGAGTGATTAGACCGAGTTTGTTAAAAAAAGAGGGAGGTGGCAAATTGCCCCCACCCCTTTGAATTTTTTGTGTTCTAAATTTCAACTGTCGACAAGTTGTCGACAGTTGGTCTACAACTGATTTTTTTGTAGAACTCCTCATGCAAAACTGGGCTTGTAGCCCAGTCTTAAAATTCATGCCAATATTTTACTCTTGCGTTGTCACAACCTCAGAACCTTCAACTTGCTCACTTCCATCATCTCCAGTCTCAGCCTCATCAACTTCTTTATTCCCAGTATGAGCAATTCTAGCAACTGAAACCACCGCCTCATCCTTCGCCTTAATCAAAGTCACACCTTGAGTGTTTCTTCCAGTAATTCTAACAGATGTAACTTCAGTTCTAATCAAAGTTCCTTTATCAGTAATAATCATTACCTGATCTTTGCCTTCAATTGGGAAACTTGCCACCACATTACCATTTCTTTTCGAAGTGATAATATTAGTAATTCCCGAACCACCACGGTTAGTGATGCGATATTCGTAAGCTGAAGATCTTTTGCCAAAACCATTTTCAGTAATAGTTAAAATAAATTCTTCATTAATCGCCATTTCTTCAATTTTTTCTTGAGGAAGTTCAGCGCCTTTAATTTTTAGAATTTCTTTTGGTTGTTCTAATAAATCAGTAGCTGGATTTTCTTGTAATTTTTTGTTGAAAATCAAAGCCTCTCTAAGCTGCAATCTCTTCTCAAGATCAATCTTTAAATATTTATCTTTAATTTCAGAATCAGAATCAGTATGAGTCAAAATTGACATAGCAATAACTTTGTTACCTTTATCAAGTTTGATTCCACGCACACCAGTAGAATTTCTGCTTTGGAAAACACGCAATTTTTCTACAGGGAAACGAATACATTTTCCGTTAGCAGTTGAAAGCATAATGTCATCTTTGCTGCCGCATAGAGCAACATTTACCAAGGCATCGCCATCTTCAAGTTTCATGGCAATTTTACCACTTGATCTAATGTCAACAAATTGATCCATAGAGTTTCTTCTGATATCACCACTTGCTGTTGCAAACACAATACTCAAATCTTTCCAGCTTTCTTCATTTTCAGGAAGCGCTAAAATTGTGCTGATTTTTTCATCTTGATCAATTGGCAAAAGATTCACCAAAGCACGACCACGAGCTTGTGGATTGCCAAGTGGAAGTTTGTAAGCTTTTAATTTATAAACTTTTCCTTTACTTGAGAAAAACAAAATTGGCGTGTGAGTATTAGCAACAAAAATATCAGTTGCAATATCTTCATCTCTAACATCCATCGCGCTGCGTCCTTTGCCACCGCGTTTTTGTGTGCGATAAGCAGAAAGTAAAACG
Organism: Rickettsia typhi; assembly: GCA_945906835.1. GTDB lineage: Bacteria > Pseudomonadota > Alphaproteobacteria > Rickettsiales > UBA1997 > UBA2645. The sequence continues at coordinate 3,498 of CAMDRL010000098.1, read as the reverse complement.
CGTTTGATATATCCGTTCATTGTACCAACCACAACCATATCTTCTTTTGGAATTAGGTCTTCAATATCAACTTCAAATTCACTGTCTTCAACAGTTGATCTTCTTGGCGTGGCGAACTGATCTTTAATTTCAACTAATTCAGTTTTAACCAAATTCATTAACTTAACTCTATCAGCCAAAAGTACTAAATATTCAGAAATTTCAGCAGCTAAAATTGCAAGTTCAGCATTGATCTTATCCATTTCAAGACCAGTTAAGCGAGCAAGTCTCATATCAAGAATTGATTTTGCTTGAACTTCAGTGAAATAGAATTTGCCATCTTTAATGACATTTCCTTTATCTTGAACCAGCTTAATGATTGCTTCAACGGTATGTGAAGGCCAGCTTCTTGACAGTAATTTTTCTTTCGCTTCAGCTGAATCAGCAGATTTTTTGATTAATTCAACAATCTCATCAATATTGGCAACAGCAACAGCCAAGCCGATTAAAATGTGAGTTTTATCTCTAGCTTTATTTAACAAGAAATTAGTTCTTCTGGCAACAACGCCTTCTCTAAAGCGTGTAAATAATCTAATAACATCAAGCAAATTCAACAATTCTGGTCTGCCCTGGTTAAGCGCCAACATATTAACGCCAAAGCTGCTTTGAAGTGGAGTGAAGCTGTAAAGTTGATTGATAATAACTTCTTCCATAGCATCGCGGCGCAATTCAATAACCACTCGAATTCCATCGCGATCAGATTCGTCACGCAAATCAGTAATTCCTTCAATTTTTTTCTCTTTAACTAATTCAGCAATTTTTTCTACTAACTTAGCTTTATTAACTTGGTAAGGAACTTCGGTAATAATAATTGCAACTTTTCCACCACTTAATTTTTCAATTTTGTGACGACCGCGCATAATAACAGAACCTCTGCCAGTATTGGCTGCAGAAGTATAGCCATTTCTTCCCAAAATAATTCCACCTGTTGGAAAATCTGGTGCTGGAATAATTTTTAATAAATCTTCAACAGTAATTTCGCTATTATCAATATAAGCCAAAACGCCATCAATCACTTCGCCCAAATTGTGCGGAGGAATGTTTGTTGCCATACCAACAGCAATACCGCCAGAACCATTCACTAATAAGTTTGGAAATCTTGCTGGCATAACCTTTGGTTCTCTTTCAGAGCCATCATAATTTGGAACAAAATCAACAGTATCTTTATCAAGATCTTCAAGCATGGTGTGTGTAACTTTCTTCAAGCGAGACTCAGTATAACGCATCGCAGCAGCCGGATCATCATCAATTGAACCGAAGTTACCTTGCCCATCAATCAACGGTAAACGCATTGAGAAATCTTGCGCCATACGAACCAAAGATTCGTAAATTGCCGAGTCGCCATGCGGATGATATTTACCCATCACTTCACCAACAATTCTTGCCGATTTTTTAAATGGTTTATTGTAATCATAATTGCCTTCATACATGGCGTAAAGAATGCGGCGATGCACAGGTTTCAAGCCGTCGCAAACATCTGGAATGGCGCGCGCAACAATTACGCTCATGGCATAATCAAGGTAAGATTTTCTCATCTCACCAACTAAACTTACTGATTGAATATCTTTTCCTACAGCAACTTGATATTGACTTTGGTTGGTCATTTTTTGAATTTTAAGTGAATTATTAAAACGAATATACCAAAAGCTACTTAAAACTTGAATTTTTTGCTTTGGTATATCAGGGTTCCCTACAATCGTGGGGCGCAACTTGTGTCGCGTAAAAATAAAAGAACATATCTAAGTCCAAAGGACTTTGGTATAGTTGGGAAATTTTACAAAAGCCTTGATCGAAGTGCAAGATGAATTTTGTTTCTATTTGACTGCCATCAGTAAACCAGTCTCATCCATTTTTATCCTTACAGCCACAATCTTGCTTCTCAACAAATCAACTTCCAAAAGCGGTTTATGAAGTCTGCCATGCCATGGACATCTAACTATCTCGCCTGATTTCCGGTTATCAGGAAAAGTCCCTTCATGAATACAAGTTCTTGAGAAAAACTTTATCACAGTGCCATTTTTATAAGCTTGAAATCCGAAAAGGTCAGCCTTGCCGTAAAAAGCAGGATTTTGTTTTTCCAAACCAACGACAATATCTTTAAGCAAGATAAATTCAGAAGCTGATTGGTTTTGAGGTGCAATTAAACTGCTCTTCATAATATTTGAAGTTTCAACAAAAATGTAATCTTTATTATCTCCAGCGAAGCAATATCTCATTTTACGCAGTTCACCGCGTCTATACCAAATCTAAAATCTTTACATATGGTATAGATTTACTTTTACGCACCATTAGGTGCGCCCCACTTTGTGGGGATCCCCGATATACCAAATCAAGAAATATCAATAAATTTTAGATTTGGTATATTTCTCATAGGAATATCGCCCGTCATCAAATCATAATAATTTTTTTTGATTGACCATTTCATCAAAGGAAAAATCACCGGCAGTAAAAATTTCATAATCCCGCGCGCTGCAATGGCATATCTTGTCGTTACTTTGTTCTGTAGATCGCCCACTTGTTCGTAATTTGTACGAATTATCAATATAAACCAAAATAAAGTGGTAAAATAAGTCTGCTCATTTTTGGCGCTTTGATAATTAAAAACGCTAAGCGGAATTTTTGCCAAACCACTAAACATTTTTTGTACAAAAATAGATCCGACAAAATCATTCCCTGAATAAGCTGTGAAACCTTCTACAAGATTATGAACATTTTTTAAATGAGGAATATCTTTGTAATTCCAATCAGCATCAGAGGGCAAAAATTCACCTTCGGAAATCAGTTCAAATGTACGAAAATTATAGCCTTCTTCTTTTTGTAAAGCGGCCATTAAATTGGTCTGATTTTTTTAATCATAAATTTATTTTTTTGATACCAAGTCGCAGTGGAATTGTTAGTCAAGGAATTTCTTTAAATTGAAATTTACCCAAACCCAAACACCATAATAAATGTTGTAATAAATATGGAATTGAAAAGTAGTTGACCGATTTTTTGAAGTAATTTTTTCAAAGCCGCAATCAGTTAAAAAATGTGCAGTAGTTTTAACATTAAAAAGCTGCGGATGTTGTGAACAAAAAGCCGGCCAACGCGATTTTAAAACTTGCGCCAAAGTTGATTTTTCATCATGAGTCACAATTAAAATTACGCCGCCATCAAATAATTTTTTATGAATTTGTTAAATGGTTTTTTTGGTTCAATCATATGGTCCAAAACATGAATCAGAACTGCTGATGACAATAATTTGTCGGGGATTGTTTATAGATCAAAAAGATCAGATAAAATTGTAATGTTTTCTGAATTTACGGATTTTTTTAGTTTGTCGTGAACTGCTTTATTTGGCTCAATTAAATAAAAATGATTAAAATTTTTGGCTTCTAAATTTTCTGCAAATAATCCAATATCTGGTCCAAACTCAAGGTAAGAGAAATTTTACGGAATATTTTTGCTCTTAAAAAAATC
>CAMDRL010000097.1 GCA_945906835.1 Rickettsia typhi | reverse complement strand
TTCCCGGCTTCACAGCCTCAATATCTCTAAGCTCTTCTGGAATGTTATTTCCATCAAAAGTCTTAACCTCAATTTTCAATAAAGAAACAACCGGAACTCCCATTTTACTTTGCAAATCTTTTTCACCACGTCTATCAACTAAAGAAGCCTCAGCCACAACTTTACCACCAATTTTTTTAACCAAATCGAAAGTTTCTAAAGAAGATTTTCCTGTAGTAATCACATCTTCAACCACCAAAACTCTGGCATTTTCAGGCAATTCAAAACCTCTTCTTAACTGAAATTCACCATTAACTCTTTCACAAAATATTGTTGGTAATTCAAGCTGACGCCCAATTTCATATCCAACTACAACACCACCCATTGCTGGCGCAACCACAATATCAGCAAAATTTTTGCCTAGTTTTTCAATAATTTTTTTAGCTAATTCTTTACAGAGTTTTTCTGATCTTTTGGTATCCATTAAAACTCTGGCGCACTGCAAATAAGTATCAGAATGCAAACCCGAAGATAAAATAAAATGACCTTTTAAAATTGCTTTAGCCGCATCAAATTCTTGCAAAATTTCTTGCTCTTTAAGACTCATAATTAGATTCTGTATGTATTATTTATAATAGAGAGTGTAATTGTTGAGCAAAGCGAAACATCTCGTGAAATTGAAAGAGATCCTTCGGCTTTGCCTCAAGATGACATATTGAAAAGATAATTCAACAACCCAAAATTATGCAAGATAAAAAATTCTATATAGATTCAGCAATCAAAACCATTCAAACTGAAATTGAAGGATTAAATTCTTTATTTAGCTGTTTTAACGAAAATTATGTTAAAGCAATTGACCTAATTTTAAATTGCAAAGGTCGCGTTGTTGTTAGCGGCATGGGGAAAAGCGGACATATTGGCAATAAAATTGCCGCTACTTTAGCTTCAACTGGAACTCCCGCTTTTTTCATTCACCCTGCCGAAGCTAGCCACGGTGATCTTGGCATGATTACCAACGATGATGTAGTAATATTATTGTCAAATTCTGGCGAAACCAAGGAGTTACGCGATATTATTTTTTATTGTCGCAGATTTGAAATTCCTATTATTGCTATGGTTAGAAGAGCGGAATCAGAGCTTGTAAAATCTAGCACCATCGCCTTTGTTTTATCTAAAATTCCCGAAGCAAATAAAGTTAATGCTCCTACAACTTCAACAACTATGATGTTGGCTTTGGGTGACGCAATTGCAGTTAGCTTAATTGATGCTAAAAATTTTAATGACGAGAATTTTGGCGTGTTTCATCCGGGTGGAAAACTTGGTGCTGCCTTTATTCGCGTTAAAGATATTATGCGTAAAGATTCGCAAATTCCTTTGATTGATCAAGATAAAAAAATGTCTGAAGCTTTAATTGAAATAACTTCTAAACATTTAGGCTGTACTGGCGTGCTTGACCAAGAAAAAAATCTGATTGGAATTGTTACTGATGGTGATTTGAGAAGACATATTGCGCCAGATTTTTTAGAAAAAACTGCCAAGGAAATAATGACTAAAAATCCTGCGGTTATTGAGGAGAATATGTTGGCGGTTGATGCCATTGCTTTGATGAATAAGAAATCTATTACAAGTTTATTTGTAGCCAATGATAGAAAAGTTATTGGGGTTTTACATATTCATGATTGTTTGAGAATTGGTGTAGCTTAATTAACTTGTCATCCTGAGCGAAGTGAAGGATCTATTGAGTATGTTGTCTTATCTCAAGAGATCCTTCACTTCGTTCATGATGACAGTTGCATATAGTTAAGCAAGATTGCATTTAAAATCACCAAAAGCTAAATTACCAAAATCGCTATTAACTTACTAAACACTTCCACATATATGAGCAATATTTTTGCCTTCTCTTATTTAATTTCAGCAATTTTATTCATCTTATCTTTATACGGACTTTCTTCGCAAAAGACTTCGCGCATTGGTAATTACTTCGGCATGGCTGGTATGGGACTGGCAATTTTTACCACTTTATTTTTACCGCAAGTTCATAATCAATTTCTCATAATTTTAGCTTTAGCAATTGGTGGTGGTATTGGATGGTTCATTGCTAAAAAAGTAAAAATGACTGCCATGCCACAATTAGTTGCTGGCTTCCACTCTTTAGTTGGTTTAGCTGCAGTATTAATTGCAGCTTGCGCATTATGGATGCCAGAGGCATTTCATATTCTTGCTGATGGTAAAATAAAAACTGGCAGTTTAGTTGAAATGGGGCTTGGAGTTGCAATTGGCGCCATCACATTCACTGGCTCCATTGTTGCCTTTTTGAAACTTAACGGCAATATGAATTCAAGATTTTCTTTCTTTAAAGATACTCAAAAAGTTGCTAAATACAGCGCCATCGCCTTAGCAGCACTTCTTATTTTATTTATTATATTTGGCTCAAAATTCCTTTTCATCGCTTTAACTTTATTATCTTTCTTCATTGGCTTCATATTGATTGCCCCAGTTGGTGGCGCTGATATGCCAGTTGTAGTTTCAATGTTAAACTCTTATTCAGGTTGGGCAGCAAGCGGTATTGGTTTCACTCTTGCTAATCCTCTTCTAATAATTACTGGCGCTTTAGTTGGCGCAAGTGGTGCAATTCTTAGCTATATCATGTGTAAAGCTATGAATCGTTCTATCTTTAATGTAATTTTCAGCAGCTTTGGAGAGCAAGTTAAAGTGGCATCTGGCGCAGAAGCAAAAGAACAAAAACCAATCAAACAAGCAAGCCCTGAAGATGTAGCTTACATGATGAAAAGCGCATCTTCAGTAATCATCGTTCCCGGATATGGAATGGCGGTTGCAGGCGCGCAACACGCAGTTGCCGAAATGACTCACTTTCTTGAAAAAGAAGGAATTGATGTAAAATTCGCTATTCACCCAGTTGCTGGCAGAATGCCTGGACATATGAATGTGCTTTTAGCTGAAGCTAACATTGATTATGAAAAAGTTTTTGAACTTGAAGAAATTAATGGTGATTTTAAATCCACTGATATCGTTTTCGTAATTGGTGCTAATGATGTTACAAACCCTGCCGCCAAAACTGATAAAACCAGTCCAATTTATGGCATGCCAATTTTAGATGTTGGTTTAGCAAAAACAGTATTCTTTGTTAAAAGATCAATGAATGCTGGTTATGCTGGTGTTGAAAATGAATTATTCTTTACCGATAATACTTTAATGGTTTTTGGCGATGCTAAAAAAGTTGTTGAAGAGGTTGTTAGAGGATTAGCTTAGAACCGCTCAATTTATTAAAATCAAAAATAAACAAAATGAAAACCAACGCAAATTCTTTAAGGGTAGGAAATGTCATCGAATATCAAAATCAACTTTGGTCAGTTTTAAAACGCGAACATGTAAAACCCGGTAAAGGCGGCGCGTATATTCAAATTGAAATGAAGAATATTGTTACTGGCACCAAAACTAATACTCGCTACAATTCAAGCGAAGATGTTGATGTTGCCTATGTTGAGCAAAAACATTATCAATATCAATATATGGACCAAGATGATTTGGTTGCTATGGATATGACAACTTTTGAACAATTTAATCTTCATAAAGATTTAGTTGGCGATGCTTTACCATTCTTGCAAGACGGCATGGATATTGATGTTGAATATTGCAATGATAAACCAATTTCAATCAGACTTCCTGAAACTGTTACTTTAGAAGTTGTTCAGGCTGACGCTGTGGTAAAAGGACAAACTGCCAGCGCTTCTTACAAGCCTGCAATTATGGATAATGGTGTGAGAGTTTTAGTTCCACCTTTTGTTGCAACTGGTGATAGAATTATTGTGAAGACTGAAGATTCTTCTTATGTGGAAAGAGCTAAGAAATAACTTTATATTGCTCTGGCTATAAACCTAATGCTGGTCGGGTTTTGTAAACCCGACCTTGTTGTTTGCTAAAATTTTAATTTTTCTAACTTTTATAATTTTAATAAACATAAGTTGGCATTACAAATGCCAACTAGCACCGGATTCATTAAGAATCACATTACGAAATTTCTAATGACAAAAAAAATCCCCTTCACAAAAATGAGCGGCGCAGGAAATGATTTTATCATTTTCGATGCTCGTAAACAAGAAATAAATCTTTCCACTTCCCAAGTCTCTAAACTTTCCAACCGCAAAAATATTGGCTGTGATCAATTGATAATCATAAAAAATTCTTCAGAAGCGGACTGCTTTATGGAAATTTATAATTCCGACGGATCTTTGTCTGGCGCTTGTGGAAATGCCACCCGCTGCGTTGCTGCAATTTTAATGAATTTACTTTCTAACAATTTACCAAAAATAAATGAGGTAAAAATAGAAACCGCTGCGGGAATTTTAAAATGTTGGCAAGATGGTAATTTTATCTCAGTTGATATGGGAATTCCAAATTTCAATTGGCAAAAAATTCCTTTATCTCAAGAAAGAAATAGTCAAAAAATTTCTCTTCATAATTTTGAATTTTCTTGTGTCAATGTTGGAAATCCTCATGCTGTAACCTTCATAAATCAACCTTTGGCTGATAAAGATTTTTTTGAAATTGGATCTAAAGTTGAAAATGATTCTCTGTTTCCAGAAAGAACGAATGTTGAATTTGCCAAAATTTTATCTGACAATTTAATTGAGGTAAGAGTTTGGGAGCGCGGCGCCTCAGAAACTTTAGCTTGCGGCACAGGAGCTTGCGCGGTAGGAATTTTAGCAATCAAAAATAATTTGGTAAAATCAAAAAAAATTACAACTCGCTTTAAAGGCGGAGATTTAATTATACAGTGGAATGGTGAAAATTCTGCCGTTATAATGACTGGCGGCTATGAAAAAACTTTTGATGGAATTGTAGGAATTTAACCAATGAAATTATTTCTTCAACTCACAGCATTTTTATTATTTTTCTTATCATTTTTCTCTGGCAATTCTTTTGCCCTATCTCCCGAAACTCATCTTGCTGACGAAGCCCAAGAACAAAGAGCCAGAAACCTATTTTTAGAAGTGCGTTGCCTTGTTTGCGAAGGTCAAGTAATTGAAAGCTCCGCAACAGAATTTTCTTTTGAAATGAGAAAATTAATCAGAAAAAAAATCACCGAAGGAAAAAGTGATAAAGAAATTAAAACTGAACTTGTGGCAGAATTTGGTGAAGATATTTTGACTTCAACTGATTTTGGCAAAAATAATTTTATGCTTTGGCTTTTACCAGTTTTATTTGCGGTGTTTTTGTTAGTTAAAATTGGTAAATTATTTTTTGAAAAAGGAAGAAATCCTGAAACAAGTTCAGGATTTCGGAGCGGTTAAAGATGAAGGAGCGTTTGATGACGGAAGTTAGAAGAAGTTTTCTGACCTTTTGCGCGCGGCATTTCTGCCAATCTTTCAGCCACAGGATTTTTAATGGAACTTTTTGGAGTTTCTTCTGCAGCGCAACTCATAACCTTCTTTGCGTAACTCATAACCTTCTTTAGATCATCTATTTTTTTTACATCAAAAACATAACCTTGAGACCTAATAGTAAGCTCTGCTTTTTGATTAGCTTGCGACTCTTTATATAGTGATTGAAAATCTATTTTCACATCATGATTTTGATTTTAATAATAAAACAAAACTCTTCTATCCAAAGTTGTTAAATTTTTCCAAGATTTTTCTT
>CAMDRL010000096.1 GCA_945906835.1 Rickettsia typhi | reverse complement strand
TAATTTACTTAAGCGCTTTGCGGTTTTTTTATTTTTACTATGATCAACAGTATCTATAAGGAATTCTAAGAGTAAGAACGGAAGTGCAATAGCAAGGAAAGTAAAAGTAGTTAAAAATTTCATTGCTACTAACATTTTCTTCCCTAAGCGCTTTATGGCGACTTTAGCTTTATTACCAAGTTTAGCTGCTATAAACAGACCTCCCTTTTTTGGCTCTTTAGAAAGATTTTTGTTGTCATGTGATGTTCTTTGTTTTTCACAGACTTTTTTATCCCATCCTTTATTAAAAGCATCTTTAAAAGATTCAACTTCACGATGTCGCATAAACCTTCTAGGTCTTTGTTTTCCTTGTTTCGTTTCTATTTCTTCTACGGCAAGGGCGAAGCAAGATCCTTTTTTTTGTTTAGCTCATCAAGCTCTTCTTGAGTTAATTCTCTATCAAGTGAATGTGAGTGATTTTTTGACATGATAAAATTTTTTAAAATTTAATGTTAGCTCAGCATTGTATTGGATTGGAAGCGTTATGTCCAGCTTTAGTTATCTTCCCACTAATTTATCAATCACATTAATTGGCAATAAAATATAATATTCGCCTTGCGAAGCCATATAAGAAGCCTTGCTTTCAGCTTCTGCGCCATATCCAAAGAAAATATCTCCGCGAATTGTACCTTTAATTGCTGATCCAGTGTCTTGCGAAATCATTAGCTTTGTGTATTTGTTTTTAACTCCATCTTTGCCTTTCAAAGTGGTGTCAACCCAAAGCGGAAAGCCATATGGCATTATTGAGCTATCAACGGCTAAAGATCTTTCTGCGGTTAGGGGAACATTTTGCGCACCCACAACATATTCATCATTTGAAAGTCTAAAGAAAACATAAGCATCATTTGAATTCATAACTTCATCAGCTTCTTCTGGATTTTTGCTCATCCATTCTTTGATTGAATCTGCTGAAACTCCACCACGCGGAAGCAAAGAATGAGCTTCCATATAAGCACCAATTGACGAATAATTACGATTATTTTTAGCAGCGTAAGCAACTTTTATCTTAGAACCGTCTGTTAAAGTAATGCGTCCCGAACCTTGTACATGTAAGAAAAATAATTCAACTTTATCATCAACATAAAGTAATTCTAAGTCTTTACCTTCTAAAGCGCCTTCTTCAATTTCTCTTCTGGTTAAATAAGGTTCACTGCTCAAATCTTTTGGTCTGGCGTAAATTGGATATTTAAAAGTTTCAGTTTTAACCTTACTGCCGCGTAAATTTGCCTCGTAATATCCTGTGAATATTCCTTTACTGCTACCACTTTTGTTTAAAACAGCAAATGGTTTAAACCAATTTTCAAAGAAATTCTGTGCTTGTTTAGAATTCATGGTTTTTACAATATGAGCAATTTCACAAACATCACGAAAATCTCCCGCAGTAACATAGCCAAGCTCTTTACCTATTGAAACATTTTGTGGCATTTTGGCAAATTTATTGCAAGATTGAATAAAAGATTGCAAAGCTTCTTTGTGATTATCATTTTGCCAACCTTCAAGATTTTCAAAATCAACTTGTTCTAAACGAACATTACCACCTTTTATTGTAACTTTTGGAGTGAAGAGACAGCCTTGCATTAGAGTAATAGAGCCAAGAGCGAAGATATTGATGATTTTTTTGAGCATTTTTGGAAAAGATAAAACTAAATAGGTAAATGATATGCTTGTTGTTTTTAGAAGCAGCAGATAAAATCGCAAGAAATTGCTTTTCAATTTTCAATAAAAATTAATCTTAAGATAAAAATGTCTCTTCAATGTGGAATTGTTGGCTTGCCAAATGTTGGCAAATCAACCTTATTTAATGCGCTTACTCAAACCGCTTCAGCTCAAGCTGCTAATTATCCTTTTTGTACAATTGAACCAAATATTGGTAAAGTGAATGTACCTGATTTTCGTTTGGAACAATTAACTAAAGTTGCAGGATCAGCTTTAATAATTCCTGCGCAAATTGAATTTGTTGATATTGCTGGTTTGGTTCGCGGCGCAAGTACTGGTGAAGGTTTGGGAAATAAATTTTTATCTCACATTCGTGAAGTTGATGCAATTATTAATGTGGTAAGATGTTTTGAAGATGAAAATATTACCCATGTAGAAGGTGAGGTTGACCCAATTCGTGATATTGAATTAATTCAGTTGGAATTAATTATTGCTGATATGGAAAGTTTGGAAAAAAGAATTCCTGCTTTAGAAAAAAAAGCCAGATTAGATAAAGAAATTGCGGCGCAAATTGAAGTGGCAAAAAGAGTTTTAGAAGTTTTGAAAGATGGCAAAGCAGCAAGATTAACTCAAATAAAATCAGCAGAAGAAGAAAAGATTTTTAGAGAGTTACAATTGATAACTTCTAAGCCACAGCTTTTTGTTTGTAATTTAAAAGAACATGAAATTGCTGGAAATAAATATTCAGCTTTAGTTGAAGAATTTGGCAAAGCCAATGATTACCAAATTCTAAAAATTTGCGCTCAAATTGAAGCAGAAGTTGCAGGACTTGAAACTGAAGAAGAGAAGAAGGAATTTTTAGAGGCAGTTGGACTTGAAGAAACAGGGCTTTCACAAATTATTAAAAGTTCTTACAAGCTTTTAGATTTAATAACTTTCTTCACAGTGGGTCCAAAAGAATGCCACGCTTGGACATTAAAGAAAAATTCCTCAGCCCCAAAAGCAGCTGGCGTTATTCACACTGATTTTGAAAAAGGATTTATCAGAGCTGAAACAATTTCTTACAATGATTATGTAACTCTTAACGGCGAAGAAGGCTCTAAAACTGCGGGTAAATTGCGCTTAGAAGGCAAAGATTACATCACGCAAGATGGTGATGTTTTTCACTTTAGGTTTAATGTTTAAAAATTTATAAAAAATTATACTCTCCCTCATTCATGCCTGCCCTTCAAAAAGCTCAGGGGTTGAAGTATGATTATTTATTTTGTGATCTTAAGTAATGCTTCAACAAGCCAAGCATTACAATATGATGGCTCTTGGTGTTGCTTTTTAGTGTTACTCTTGGGCTACATTTTATTCCTCCTTATTAAGGAAGACAACATTTTATCCCCCTCCTTATCAAGGAGAAGAGCTAAAAGAATTTTCCCTCTTATCAAGGAGGGGAATAAAATAGCCTAAACGGCCATTTTCGTCCAACAACGCGTTTTGTACTCAAGCATCCCCCTCCTTGATAAGGAGGGGTTAGGGGCGGTAGACCACACAAACTCAGTTCAAAATTTCAGCAATATAAGTCAATCAGAAAACTCAACCAATCCACTCTTCTTAAAAATTACCATCTTGTTCGCAACTTTTATCTTGAGCGCAGCGAAAGATCTCTTGAAGATGCAAGAGATTCTTCACTTCTTTCGGGATGACAGTCAATAAATTCCCGAGATTTTACAAAAATCAACCCCGCGAAATTGCAAGTTAATCTTCCGTTATTTTATTATTAGCGTCATTTAAAATAAAAAATCTCTTGATTAATTACTAATTAATACTAAGTATAATTCAGTATTACCTTATATTAATTAATATTCTTTAACCAATGACTACAACATCAATCTCACAAAATGACACAATTTCTCTAAAAATACCTCATTATCTTGTGGAAAGATTGGATAATATTGCAGAAAAAGAAGACAGAACTAGAAGCTCTTTGATTAGAAGAGTTATTTCTGGCTATATTGAAGATTATGAAGATATCAGAGACGCAGTAAAAGCTCGTACTGAATATGAAAAAAATCCCAATTCTGCAAAATCTCTTGATGATATAATGAGCAGCATGAAAATCTCTAGCAAAGAGTTAAATAAAATAAAGCTAGATTAAAATGTGGAAAATAAAATTAAGTCCAGAAGCAGAAAAACAGCTTCGTACAATTGATCGATCTGCTTCATTAAAAATTCAAAAATATCTCAAAGAGCGAGTGGCTTTAAACCCAATAATGTTTGGTAAGCCGTTATCTGCAAATCTAAAAGGTTTCTGGAGATACAGAGTTGAAGACTATAGAATAATATGTGATGTAAGAGATAAAGAGCTTGTGGTATTGGTTGTTAAAATTGGACACAGAAGCAAGGTTTATGATGTTTTTTAGATTTTCTAGAAACCTGTTATACTCTGATGCCTGTTGTTTGATAACCCACCTGGGACGCCAATTAAATTCTAAAACCGCTTATGTCATCTTGAGCGTAGCGAAAGATCTCTCTAATCTGCAGAAGATCTTTTAATTTAGCTTTCCATTGCCATTCCAGCCCCACATTGTCATTCCCGCAAAGGTGGGAATCCAGAACCAAACCTTAACCAAAAAACCAAATTCCCAACCCCCACAAAAAACCCAAAACCCCAAATTCCTTAACCCAAACAAGTTCAAAAAATTACAAATAAACCCCAACTAAAAAAAAATTTAACAACCAACCACTTAATTTCTTGACTACAATTGAAAAATAACATATAAAGCCACTTTCAATGATATTAATCATCAAATAATAAATTTATGAGTAAAAATACAGGAAGTGTGTGGAAGTTGAATCATGATGGCAATGGTAATGATGATAGTTCATCTTATGATGGTGATGAATATTGGAACGATGTTGATGATAGTTCTGAAGCGGCAGAAGAACAAGAAGATCCACATATTAATCCTAATAATAAATCAACTGTTGCTCTTGCAAATCATGCTAATGGTAATGTTCCTGAAGGAGAAGAAAAAGAAGAACATAGAAAAGTACATCATAATGAACAAAATACAAAATATCCATATTATAATCAAGGAAGAGGAGAAGAAGATGATAGAGTTGTTTCTGATGAAAGTGGTATAGAAGAGGGAGGTGTTACTCTTACAAATCATGTTAATGATCTTGGTTTTGCAGAATTAGGAGAAGAAAAAGATGATGGGTTTCCTGTAGATGCTATTGTTGCTTCTGGAGATGGTATAGGAGAGGTTCCTACTATTGTATATGATTCTGATAATCATTCTCGAGGAGGAGGAGAAGAAATTGCTTCTAATGCTGGAGAAGAAGTTAATGTAGAAGAAGTTAAAGCTTCTGGTGTAGGTTCTAAACCTAGATTAAGGTTTTTAACCACTCGCCCTTCTAAGGACATTATTGAAAATTATTTAAAAAATTTTACTGAAAAAACTTCTAAAACAGAAGCTTCTGAAGATGAAAATAAGAAAAAAGTAAAATTTTTAGGCTTAGCTTATGCCCTATATAAAGGAGGATATAGAGATAAGGAAAAGATGGAGAGTTATTTTACTCAAACTGGTTTAGATCATGATGTAATAAATACAACAAAAGCAAATATAGATGATGCCAAAACTATCTACGATACAAAACATAAGCATGACAAAATTAGCAGATGGATAAAACCAAAACCATCTAAATCTCAAGTAATAAGCAGATATTTGGTTGAGGCTTTTTGTAAACCTGAACTCAGTGATCAATTAAAACCTTTTCATACTGAGAGCTCTAAGGCAGTCAATGTTGTTAATATCAATGCTTTGACTTTTGCTCTTATTGAGGCGGGGTATTCTGGTCGTGATTTACAAATAAACCAAGAGGATATTGATGGTATTAGTACAAATATCAAAGATCTTTCAAATAAAGTAAATGCAAAAAGATTATCAATTTTTGGT
>CAMDRL010000095.1 GCA_945906835.1 Rickettsia typhi | reverse complement strand
ATACCAATTTCTAAAGCAATTTCTGCAAGAACTTCTCCTGAAACTAAAGAGGCTTGACGCTTAGAAAGATCTCCTTCGGTTTCTTTTTGATATTTATTCATCAAAAAATCAGCAATTGTGAAAGATAAAATTTTATCGCCTAAAAACTCTAGTCTTTGATAATTTGGTTTATGTTTATTTTCTTTGGAAAGGCTTGGGTGAGTGAGGGCTTCTTCCAATAAATCTTGGTTATTGAAATTGTAATTAATTTTTTTACAAAATTTTTCGAAAGGATTTTTCATTATTTATTTATCATATAATATTCGGTGTAGATCCTGAAACAAGTTCAGGATGACGGAGTGCTAGTTTGTCATTCTCATTCTCCCTTGTCATTCCAGCGAGGGTGGAAATCCAGTTTTGCAGTAACAATGGATTCCAGCCTTTGCCAAAAATGACAAAAGGGAAAGAGAAAGTTACAAGGGTTGGTATTAATCAATTTTCTTAAAAACCCTATTAAAGCGAATTGAATGTCCCCAATTCCAGAATTGCCATAATCCTTGTTCTGATGAGAAGAAGACACACAAAGCTCTGCCAACTAAATTTTCCTCTGGAACATATCCAACCAAATTTTGGAAGCGACTATCTTGCGAATTATCTCTATTATCGCCCATCATAAAATAATGACCTTCTGGCACTTGATAAATTCCTGTATCATCAACATCTGACTCTCTTTGATCTAAGGTTTCAATGACTTTTCCTTCTGGTAAAGTTTCAATAAATTTTGCTATTTCAACAGTTGGAATTCTGTAAGTTTCATCGTTAAAAATTCCATCACTCACTTTTTCAATTCTTTTATTATTGATGTAAAGCGTGCCTTCTCTTACTTGAATTGCATCTCCTGGTAAACCAATAATGCGTTTAACATAATTAATGCTAGGATTTGACGGCAGGCGAAATACTGCCACATCGCCTCTTTTTGGGGTGCTATACCAAAATCTTCCTTCAAAGAATTTTATGCCAAAAGGAAAAGAGTAGCGACTGTAACCATAAGAAAATTTGGAAACAAAAATGTAATCACCAATTAATAAAGTTGGCTTCATTGAACTTGATGGAATGTGAAATGGCTCGAAGAAAAATGAGCGCACGATTGTGGCGCAAATTATGGCTGCAGCGAGAGTTTTTAAGAATCCGTATTTTGATTCTTCAGGTTTTTGAGTTTTTTTTGTCATGTTATTTTATTAGATTTTTTCCAGTCATTTCTAGTGGTTGAGCAATTTGCAATAGATGTAAAATTGTTGGAGCAATATCGCTTAATATGCCATTTTTTAGAGTTACGCCATCAAGATTTTTACCAACCATAATTAACGGAACTGGATTGGTTGTATGTGAAGTGTGAGGTAAATTATTTTCATCAATCATGCATTCAATATTGCCATGATCGGCAGAAATTAACATGTAACCGTCTTGCTCTAAGATTAACTTTTCTAACTTGCCAAGTTGAGCATCAATTGCTTCACAAGCTTTGATAGAGGCGGCTAAATCACCACTGTGACCAACCATATCAGGATTGGCATAATTTACGATGATGAAATCAAATTTATTAGACTTAATTGCTACTGATAACTTCTCTCCAACTTCAAAAGATGACATTTCTGGTTTTAAATCATAAGTAGCAACCGCTGGTGATTTTACTAAAATTCTTTCTTCGCCCGCCATTTCTTTTTCTTGTCCGCAAGAAAAGAAGAAAGTTACATGAGCATATTTTTCAGTTTCAGCAATGCGTAATTGTTTGAGATTTTTATTTGATAATATTTTGGGTAAAGAATTTTTTATTTCAGTTGTGGGAAATAAAATTTCGTAAAATTGATTTAATTTTTCGGAATATTCGGTTAGAGCAAGTGCGTGAGAAAAGTTGACTTTTTTAGTTTCAAATTTATTAAAATTTTTATCTAAAATTACTTCAGAAATTTCGCGGGCGCGGTCAGCACGGAAGTTGCAGAATAATAAAGCATCGCCATTTTCAATTCCTTGATAATTAGAAATTACACAAGGCAAAAGAAATTCATCATTAATTGAATTTTGATAAGAATTTTTTACCGCTGAAATTGCATCAGAATTTTTTTCACCTTGTCCAAAAGCTATTGCGTCATAAGCAAGTTTAACGCGATCCCAATTATTGTCGCGATCCATGGCATAATAGCGTCCAGAAACTGTAGCTACTTTTATATTTTTTAATTTTTCTAAATAAATTAAGGCACTTTTTTGAGCAACATCTCTTCCATCTAAAAAAGCATGAAGTAAAACTTTTACACCATTTTTTGATAAAAACTCTGCCAAAAAAACTATGTGATTAATGTGAGAATGAACTCCGCCATCAGAAAACAATCCCATGATGTGGCAGGCTTTTCCGGAGATTTTTAAATCAGAAATTAATTTTTGTAATTTAGAATTTTTTGCTAAACTGCCATCAGAAATGGCATTATTAATTCTGGGTAAATCTTGAAAAATTACTCTTCCAGCGCCAATTGCCATATGTCCAACTTCAGAATTTCCCATTTGTCCCTCGGGAAGACCAACTGCAAGGCCAGAGGTCTCTAACTGTGAATTTGGATATGTTTTTAGAAGGTGATTATAGTTTGGTAAATTAGCGCGTGCGATTGAGTTGTTAATATCGCTGTTGTCGCCAATGCCCCAGCCGTCTAATATGCAAAGTAGAATTGGTTTTTTTGTCATTTTGTTTTTTATGTTTTTGATGAATTTGAGTCGGAGTTTGTCTTTTCTACTACCCCTAACCCCTCCTTATCAAGGAGGGGAAGTAAAAGCATTACTCTCCTTATCAAGGAGGGGAACTAAAAGCATTCCCCTCCTTGATAAGGAGGGGTTAGGGGCGGTAGATGAAGCGCATTCTGAATTTTTTAGCTATTAAAAATCTCTTCAACCAACACTTCCTTCTTCTCGCCAGTTTTTCTATCCTTAACCTCTACCTTTCCTGCTGAAGCGCTCTTAGGTCCAACAATAATTTGGGTTGGAATTCCAATCAAATCCATAATAGCAAATTTTTGCCCTAAACCAGATTTAGTATCGTCATAAATAACCTCAATATTTTGCGCTGAAAATCTGTCATAAATTTCCTGACAAACCTTATCACAAAGCTCATCTCCAGACTTAACATTAATCAAAGCAATTTGAAAAGGTGCTACAGATTTAGGCCAAATAATTCCATTTGTATCATGGCTGGCTTCAATAATTGCCCCAACTAAACGCGAAACGCCAATTCCATAAGAACCCATATTTGGATAAATCTTTTCGCCACCAGCGCCCATAAAAGAAGCCCCCATAGCTTTAGAATATTTTTGACCAAAGTTAAAAATATGTCCAACTTCAATTCCACGACGACTTGCCAGTTGATCTGGGGCAATTGGACAATTTTTTTCATCATGCATTTCATCTGCCATAGCATAAATTTTTTGCATTTCTTTAATATCAAAATCTGGTTTTTGCGCAAGTTCATCAAACTTTTTATCGTAGAAAATTGCACTTTCCCCAGTGTCTGCTAAAACATGGAACTCATGAGATAAGCTTCCACCAATTGCTCCTGTATCAGCTCTAAGAGCGATTGGCTTCAAACCTAATCTTTTAAAAATTTTGAAGTAAGTGCTGTACATCAAGTCATAAGTTTTATGAGCTGCCGCTTCATCAATATCAAAAGAATAGCCATCTTTCATCAAAAATTCTCGACCACGCATCACGCCAAATCTTGGGCGAATTTCATCACGAAATTTCCAGTGAATTTGGTAAAGATTTTTTGGTAAATCTTTATAAGAAGTAACATTCTTGCGAAAAATATCAGTCACAACTTCTTCATGAGTTGGCCCATAAAGAATGTCGCGATCATGGCGATCTTTAATTCTAAGCATTTCTTTTCCATAATCATCATATCTGCCAGATTCAATCCAAAGCTCTGCGGGCTGAATTGTTGGCATTAAAATTTCTAAAGCACCAGCCTTATTAATTTCTTCTTTAACAATTTTTTCAATGTTGCGCAAAACCTTTAATCCTAAAGGTAGCCAACTATAAATTCCCGAAGCAGTTTGACGAATCATGCCAGCACGAATCATTAATTGATGCGAAGCAATTGTGGCGTCAACAGGATTTTCTTTAAGAGTTGGTAAAAAGTATTGAGAAAGTTTCATGATTATGTTATGAGTTTTTTAATAAAATTCTGCGCAGCTTTTATGCCGCGAATGTCAATTGAATGGTCTAAATTAGGAATTGAATGGGATTCAAAAGAAATTTTTTGTTGTTCAAGAATTTTTTTAGCTTCTAAAAAATTTTCAAAAGGTAATACAGAATCAGCTTCACCATGAATTAAACAAATGTCTGGTCTTGAAATTATTTTTTCTCCAAGCAGTTCTGGCATAACTAATTTTCCTGAAAATGAAATTATGCCAGCCGGTTTTTCAGGGGCGGTTAGGCCTTGATAAAGGCTCATCATGCCGCCTTGTGAAAATCCTGCTAAAAATAAATCTTTATAACTCAAAGAAAATCTTTCTAATTGAGAATCGATAAAATTAGTTAAAATTTTATTAGAACTTTTGACATTTGGGGTCATTTCGGCAATGCTTTTGTAAGTAAAGCCACGATAAAGTGAGAACCATTGATAAGCGTCTGGAAAACCACCTTCCCAAGCTTCAGGAGCATTTGGTGAAATGAAGTGGGCGTCAGGCAAAACATGGGAAAATTCATGATGTAGGCTAAGTAAATTTTCGCCATTAGCACCATAACCATGCAAGAAAATAACTAGATATTTTGGATTTTGTGCAGCAGCATGCTCAACAAATTTTAGTTGCGTCATAATTTTATAATTCGTTTGGGAGTCAGATTTTAAAAGATATGTTAACTATTGATAATCTCTCATTATTCAAAAATCACAAGAAAATTTTTGAATCTATTGGTTTTTCGGTTGCTTTGGGCTCAGCTCTTATTATTAATGGCAAGAACGGCTCAGGCAAAACTAGTTTGTTGAAAATTTTGGCAGGAATTTCTAAACAAAGTGCAGGAAAAATTTTCTGGAGCAACATGGATGTTGAGAAAATTCGTGATGATTTTAACGGAGATTTACAATTTTTGGGTCATAAAAATTTTCTAAAACAGGAATTAACGGTTGAAGAAAATTTAAGATTTTATGCTAAGCTTTCTGATTCTGAAATATTGATTCCAGCGGCTTTGAGTTTTTTTAAATTAGAAAATTTAGCTCACGAAAAAGTAAAAAAACTTTCAGCTGGTTGGCAAAAAAAAGTTATGCTTTCTAAATTATTATGCTGTCCTGCAACTTTGTGGTTTTTGGATGAGCCTTCGGAAAGCCTTGATAAAGAAGCTAAGGAAAGGCTTTGTGGCTTGATTGAAACTAAAATAAAAGATGGCAAGGGCTTGGTGGTGATTGCAACTCATGATGAGATTTTTTCAAAATTGGGGCCGGTGATTATGATGGAGGATTTTGCTTAGGGGAGACTCTAATCACAAGTTTAATCTTTAATTATTTCTAATAATCTTCGTCTCAAATCCTGCGCCACCGCCATTTCCAATAACTTCCAAAACTTTCGGTAAAATTACTCCAAGCCTTTCATCCAACTGCCACACAGCGTTAATAACAAACATTCCACAAGCATTCATTTTAGTTTC
>CAMDRL010000094.1 GCA_945906835.1 Rickettsia typhi | reverse complement strand
AATCACCCATCTCAATTGCTAACGCGATTGAGATGGGTGATTTAATTTATCATGAATTTTTAACTAAAACCCACCCAATAAAAAACCGAACCATTTATAAACAATGATTCGGTTTTTTAAGTTTCTAACTAGATGAAATACTAGCTAGCAACTGCAATACCATATTTTTTACCAAGATATTGTTCAATTGTTTTACGATCAGAATCTTTTAACACAGTGTCAAACATGATAACTTCTGACATATCGCCAACAAATGGAGAAGCAGAAGATGCATTTTGACCACCGATATAAAGAATATCAGTAGCTGCTTGAGAAGCTATATTAGCTGAAAGATTTGTAGCAGCAAGATCAGCAGCGCCATTTATATAAAATTCTGCAGTTGGAGTAGTCGTAGCAACACCAGATACAGAGTTTGGAGAAATGGTAACTGTCATGATTCTAGCAGTATTTGCAACAGCTGAAGTACCACCAACAAGATCTGAAAATGCAGCACCAGTACCACCATTCACCATCAATTTTCCAGTTGCATTAGAATAAACTCCAAATCCAGTTGTCGCAAGAGCTCCATTATAAAGGAAGGTATTTAAAGATGTTATACTTGTAACTCTAGCTACAACAAAAATTGTATAAGCTTGATATGGAGTAACAATTCTACCAGCTGCAGGCGAAGCAAAAGTAGATGTACGACCACTAGCAAAGGAAACAGATGGAAGTCCGTTAATACCGACAGATTTGTAAGTAATTTTTGCATCAGAGTTTGTGAAAGTTGTTAAAGAATCTTCTCTGCCTATATTGGCAACTTGTGGGTTAACATTATACCATTTTGTTAATTGAGTGGCATTTGAGGTTTCAGTAGAAATAAAACTATCTTCTCTACTGCTATCTAACCATAAAAGCAAACCTTGAACACTTGTTACAGGAGAACTTTGTGTCAAAGTTTGAGCGGTTTGTACTTTTGATGAGTTAACTAGTCTACTTCCTTGAGTAACACCAGCAATCAAAATACCAATAATTAAAACTACGATTGAAAGCTCAATCAATGAAAATGCGCGATTTTTATTTTTCATACTTGTTGATTTTTTGTTAATGAAATAAGAGTAATGAAGCTTCCATATAATATAGAAAGAATGGATCCAATTAAAATTGCCAATTTTACTTCGTCAAGCATTATCTTCGCAAGTGTATCATTTTCTGCAAAGGCTAAACCAGCAATAAAAATGCTCATAGTAAAACCAATTCCTGTGAAAATCGCCGCGCCGTAGAATTCAAGCCAATTTACACCTTGAGGTAGATTAGCAAATTTAAATTTTATTACTAAGTAACTAAACAACATCACGCCAATTTGTTTACCAAAAAACATCGCAAAAATAATTCCGAAAACTAAAGGTTGTGAAAAAGTTTCAGCAGAGAAATTAGAAATTTTTATTCCAGAATTAGCGAAAGCAAAAATTGGTAAAATTAAAAAATTTACTATTGGAGCAATTTTATGAGTAAAATTTTCCAGTAAGTTTTTCTTATTAACTGAAAGAGGAATAAACATAGACAAAATAACTCCTGACAAGGTTGCATGTATTCCTGATTTTAGAATTAAAATCCATAAAAAAACTCCAAAAATTAGGTAAAAATAAATGTGGAAAGATTTTTTTATATTAAGAATTAAAAGTCCAATCAGTGGAATTAAAGACATAGCTAAATAAATAATTTCTAAATTTTCGCTGTAGAAAAATGCAATTATTAAAATGGCTACAAGGTCATCTAAAACCGCAAGAGCTACAATAAAAATTTTTAGAGAATGAGGAATTTTTTTTCCAAACAAACAAAGCATTCCATAAGCGAAAGCTATGTCAGTAGCGGTTGGAATGGCAAAGGCTCGTAGGTTTTCAGAATTATGAAAATTAATAAAACAAAAAATTAAAGCAGGGATTATTATTCCACCGCAAGCTGCAGCAGCTGGTAAGATGATTTTCTTTTTACTGGAAAGATGCCCTGTTAAAATTTCTTTTTTTAATTCAAGACCAATGAGCAAGAAAAAAACTGCCATTAGAGCTTCGTTAATCCAATCAAGAAGCGATAGATCTTTTTCAATATTTAAAATATTGAGAGGTAAGGAAATTTTTAGAAATTGAAAATAAAACTCTGAACCAGAAGAGTTGGCTACAACAAGAGCTAAAGCAGTTGCTAAGAAAAGTAGAATTCCTGTGGCGGCTTCTAATTTAAAAAAGTTTTTTAGGGTTTTTTTGATCATTTTTGTAGTTTGTGAAAAGCTAAACTTATTTTCTTGTCATTCCTGCAAAGGCGGAAATCCAGAATGTGTAGAAAGCACTTTATTCATGCCTTCTCAGGAATGGCAAGGCTCAATTAAATCTTGAAATCCTCACCAAGATAGACTTTTTTAACTTTGTCATTATTAATAACTTCTTCTTTTGAGCCTGAAGTTAAAATCATACCATCATAAACGATATAAGCGCGATCTACGATTGATAAGGTTTCACGCACATTGTGATCGGTAATTAGAACTCCAATATTTTTACTAGTTAAGTGAGAAACCATTAATCTAATGTCATTAACTGCAATAGGATCAATGCCAGCAAAAGGCTCGTCAAGCAAAATGAATGATGGATTGGCGGCAAGAGCTCTGGCAATTTCTACCCTTCTTCTTTCACCTCCAGATAAAGATAAAGCGTGAGATTTTCTGATATGAGTTATTGAGAATTCTTGCAGCAATTCTTCTAATCTGACTTGTCGCTTAACTTTGTCTGATTCAATAATTTCAAGAATTGTATAAATATTATCTTCAACATTCATGCCTCGAAAGATTGATGCTTCTTGCGGCAAATAACCAATACCTAAGCGCGCTCTTTGATACATAGGCATTTTAGTAATATCAAGATCATCAATAAAAACATTGCCTTGAGCAACTTTAACCAAACCCACAATCATATAAAAACAGGTGGTTTTACCAGCACCATTTGGACCAAGCAATCCAACAACTTCACCCTGCTTTATTTCAAAACTAACATCACGAATAACAGTTTTTTTGCCATATTTTTTACTAATATTTTTGGCGCTCAATGTCTTTGTCATTTAATTATTATTTTGCGTTTGTTCTTTAGATTTCTGTTCTTTAGATTTTTTGGACTTTTGCTTATCTTGTACATCATTTCCAATAACCACCACCACCCTCTTGTCTTTCTCGTATCCTTCAATTTCTGTTTTATTATTAATTGCCACTTCATCTTTAAAGCCAACAAAATTTCCTTTTTTAGTGGTGATATCATAAATAAATTTATTACCGCTGGCAATTGAAATTCCGTTATTAACCATCACATTTTTTTCTAAAACAAAAATATTGGCACTAGGGTCATAATATCCCGTATCGCCACTAGCAATAAATTCTTCAGTAAAAATTTTTACATTCTCTTTGGCTTTAATTCTTTTAATTAAAGAGCTTTGTTTTTTAACCAAATTAGTTTCTTCTTTTTTAGATAAAGGAGTTTCCTTTTTAGTATTATCAAGCTTTTTAGGATTTTTTTCAGCAGATTCTTCTTCATAAAGAACTGTCATTTTATTTGCCAACATACTGCTATCTTCCTTCTCCACCACCACATGTCCCAAAAAATCTATTGTTTGTGATTTTCTCTTGATGTCCATTATATCAGAGCTTATCTTGGTGGAAGCTTCTTTGCTTTTTTTAGATGAAGCTGTTTTGCTTTTAACAGACTCGCTTTTTGCCTGCTGATATGGAGCAATACTTATTCCTAGAAATAGAAATAAAAATAAAAATTTCTTCACAAATATGAAAAGGCTAAGCGCAAAATTTGATGTTAAATTTAATTGGTTGCGCCGCATTTTTTTTATTTTTTATTTTTTGATTTTTGCTTTAGTCATTGTAAATCCACTTAACGCTAAAGAAGTTGGGCCGTTCAACAGCAATCTTAAAAACTACAATGTTAAGTTGCAAATTCTTAATAAAGACAAAAAACAAATAGCAGAATTTGCTACAGCCATTGCTGATGATAATTATAAAAGAAGGGTTGGATTGATGAATTTGAATTCTCTGCCTAAGAATAATGCGATGCTTTTTATTTTTGAGGAAAGTCAGGTGATTGAGATGTGGATGAAAAATACCGTGATTCCGCTTGATATGCTTTTTATTGATAAAAATAATGTAATTACCAAGATTGTAACTAATACTACGCCTTTTGCTCTTGCGACGATTTCTTCTAAAAATCCTGTGAATAGAGTTTTGGAGATTAATGCTGGGTTGAGTGATAAACTTGGGATAAAGGTTGGGCAAGAGATGAAGGTAGCTTTACTAAATTATTAAAACATCATGAAAATTTTTGTAATAACAAATAAAATTTCCAATAACCTGTTAGGACTTGAGAAATCAAACTTCTACAGCTTCATCACCAAATCACAAAAATCTGATTTAAACATTGCTAAACAAGCCGAAGAAATTATTGCAAAAACCAAAAAAGAAGGTGATAAGGCTCTCATTAGCCTTTCTAACAAGTTTGACAAAACTAATTTTAAAAAAGCTGCTGATTTTATCGTTAGTGAAAATGAAATTAAATTATCTAAAAAAGCAATTTCTAAGGAAGTAAAATCAGCTTTAAACAATGCTTTTAAGCGTATTAAAGATTATCACCAAAAACAGCTTCCAAAAGATTTTTCTTTTAAAGATAAAGAAGGTGTAACTCTGGGAAACTTATGGCGAACCATTGATTCAGTGGGAATTTACGCTCCCGGTGGAACTGCCTCTTATCCAAGTTCAGTTTTAATGTCTGCTGTTCCAGCTTTAGTTGCTGGCGTAAAAAATATAAGTCTTTGCGTACCAACTTCTGCAGGAAAAATTAACCCTGCCGTGCTTTATGCAGCAAAAATTTGTGGCATTAAGAAAATTTATAAAGTTGGCGGAGCTCAGGCAATTACAGCTTTAACTTGCGGCACTAAAACAATTTCTAAAGTTAATAAAATTGTTGGCCCAGGAAATGCTTTTGTAGCCTACGCTAAAAAGTTTTTATTTGGCGAAGTGGGAATTGACATGATTGCTGGTCCAACTGATTTAACCATTATTGCTGATAAAAATAATAATGCCAATTGGGTTGCCGCTGATGCTCTTTCGCAACTTGAGCATGGCATTGATTCCAAAGCTTTTATAATAGTTGATGATGAAAATTTTGCGGTGAAAATTTCTACGGCAATTTTATCTCTAGTCAAAGATTTACCTCGTAAAAAAATTATTGAAAAAAGTTTAAAAAATTCGGCAATTTTTGTAATTAAGAATTTGTCTGACTCAGTTCACTTGGCTAATTTTATTGCTCCTGAACATTTAGAAATTGCTACAAAAAATTCTGAAAAACTTTGTGAAAAAATCAATAATGCTGGAGCAATTTTTCTTGGAAAATATACTCCTGAAGCGATTGGTGATTATATGGCAGGACCAAGCCATACATTGCCCACATCTGCTTCAGCAAAATTTTCCAGCGGGCTTTCAGTTTATGATTTTTTAAAGAGAATTTCTTTAATTTCTTGCGATAAAGAATCTTTTGGGAAGTTGAGTGAAGATACTGCGGTTTTGGCGGCTTGTGAGGGTTTAGATGCTCATAGGTTGAGTGTTGAAATTAGGAAATAAAGATATCACGAGTTTGTGTTGACCTACCGCCCCTAACCCCTCCTTATCAAGGAGGGGAACTAAAAGTATT
>CAMDRL010000093.1 GCA_945906835.1 Rickettsia typhi | reverse complement strand
AGTAACTTTCATGGTGCCAATTTCAGCCGCCATTGAAGCGCCAACGCGACCAGCAACCATTAAACCAGCTAAAACGGGCCCAAGTTCACGAGTGATTGATAAAACAACAACTGTGGCAATGGTGCTTTCAGCGTTGAAACGAGAGAATCCAGAATAGCTTTGTAAAGCCAAAACTGCGCCAGAAAAAATTGCTGTTAAACCAACAACTGGCAAAGAAAAATATCCAATTTGAATGATTTGGCGTAAAATTATTCTTGGATAAAATGGTGGCGTGAAGCAAGCTTTAACAGCATTTCCAGCAAATATAACAATTTCTCCAAGCTTGCTTAAATTAAGTAAAGTGAAGTTGCCAATTTTTTCTAAGAAATTTAAAGTTTTGGAAAATATTTTTTCTGGCATTTTTTAGGTATTTTGTTTTTTAGGTTGATTTTTTTAAATAGATTATCAAGTTATAGTGCATAAATATTCTTTTAAGCAAAGAATTTTTGATAATTAATAACCATCCTAAAATTACCCGTCTAAATCGCTTAGGCGACTGATCCGCCCTCTTTTCCAAAGAGGGCTAAAAGCGTGGTAAGTCCTCTTTGAAAAAGAGGTGGATGACTGCGATAGCAGTCAGACGGGTGATTTGACTGAACAAATAAATAGCAACATTATAAATAACAACATTTTTAGTGTTTAAAGAAAAAGCTAAATACATTTCCAAAAATTTTCTACTCCCAATTTTTTTGGTGCTTTTTGTTGCTGGGCGTAGTGTTTTATTAGTTCATAGCTTTTCGCATCAAGAATTTGATCAAGGAATTAGTGGCTCTAAAAAAACTCAGCAAGTTACCATTCAAGACAAAAATATTTTAGAAAAAATAATATTTTTTCATTCTGGAAATTCTTCTGATTCATCTAAAAAAGCGGCTGATTGCTCTTTATGTGCTTTATCTAATTTACAAAATCAGGTTTTATTTTCTGCTGCTTTTGCTTTTGTAATAATGGCTTTTTATTTAGCTTTTATTTCTCAAGATTTTAATCGAGTTAAACTTTTTTATCCTCTTTCTTCTTACTCTTCCCGTGCTCCGCCGCAAGTTTCTTAAAATCTTTTTATTAGCCTCTTGTACACTTTTGTCATTTAATCAGTTGGTCTTGTCATTCCCGCGAAGGCGGGAATCCAGCTTTTTTAGATATTCTGGATTCCCGCCTTCACGGGAATGACAAGCAATTTGGAATGACAAATTTGTATTAATCAAAATATAAATTAATGCTTTTTTATGAAAAAATATTTCTCTGCAACGCTGCGTTTTTTGGCGTCTTTTCTTTTAATGGCGGAAAGTTTGTTCCTGTCATCGACTCAATCTCAAGCTTCAGAACCCAAAGCTGTAGAATATCAAATCACAGCTAAAAAACTTGATGATTCTCGTAACAAATTATCGCCAAAAACTGGTGGTAGCTCTTTTTCTTTTAAACAAAAAGATATTGATAACTTACCACAAGGTCAGGCAACTTCGCTTAATCAAGTGTTGCTGCGCGCGCCTTCCGTGGTACAAAGCACTCAAGGACAGCTTTATGTGCGAGGAGATCATGCTAATTTGCAATATCGCATTAATGGCGTGATGTTGCCAGAAGGTGTGTCGGGTTTTGGTCAGTCTTTAGATGTGCATTTTGCAGATAAAATTGATTTTTTGACTGGGGCAATGCCTGCGCAATATGGATTTAGAACTGCTGGTGTGGTTGATATTCAAACTAAAAGTGGTGCTTTTGGTAATTTAAACAGATCAGAAGTGATGGTTGGTGGGAATGATACTACTGGTTTAAATCAACAAATAAGCGGCTCTAAAGGTAACTTAAATTATTATTTGAATGCTTCTTATTTACAAAATAATCGTGGCATTGAAGCAACCAGTTCTGCTAGAAAATCAAATCACAATGATACCAGCCAAGACAAGCTTTTTGGCTATTTTTCTTATTTGATAGATGCTTCCAAACGATTTAATGTCATTGTTTCAAGCTCTACAAATCGCTTTGAAATTCCCAATAATCCTAATCAAAATCAGGAATATATTTTAAATGGTTTTAATGATTTTTCTTCTTCTAATTTAGACCAAACTCAAAATGAATCAAATAAGTTTGTGGTGGCGTCTTTACAGGGAGTAAGTGATGGAGATGTGGAATATCAAATGTCGTTATTTAGTCGTTACAGTGATTTGAAGTTTAAATCGGATTATGTGGGAGATTTAATTTTTAATGGCATTTCATCAAATTTAAATAGAAGTAGTTTTGCCAATGGCGCGCAGGCTGATTTTACTTATGCTTTGAATGAAAAAAATACTTTGAGAAGTGGTTTTTTATTCAGTAATGATCGCGTTAAAAGTGCCACTGATAATGCGGTTTTTGAAACTTATTTGGACAGCGAACAAATTGCTTTTGATCCTTTAAAAATAAATGAAGCCAGCGCTAAAGATTCACAATTTGCAGGAATTTATTTGCAAAATGAATGGCAGGCTTTGGATAAATTAATCATTAATTATGGAGCAAGATTTGATGCTTCATATTCTTATGTTAATGAAACTCAGCTTAGCCCAAGATTTGGTGCAATTTATGATTTAACTTCAAAAACCAAACTTCATGCGGGATATTCTCGCTACTTTACTCCGCCACCAAGTTCGGCAATTTCTGAAACTGTTCGTAGTAAATTTGAAAATACCACTAATGCTTCAGAAAGTTCTGAAAATGCTAAGGTTAAGGCAGAAAGAACCCATTATTATGATATTGGAATTTCTCATAAAGCTACGCCAAATCTAACTTTGGCTGTTGATGGTTATTACAAGCAAATCAGAAACTTGCTTGATGAACATCAATTTGGTAATTCTTTAATTTACACGCCATTTAATTATGAGAAAGGAAAGGCTTACGGTATTGAGTTCAAGGCTGATTATAAAAAAGATAATTTTGCTTCTTACTTTAATTTGTCCGCTCAAAATGCTTATGGTAAGAATATAATTTCTGGTCAATATATTCATGATTCTGACGAGCTTGATTATATTTCTAAAAATAATATTACTTTAGATCATAGCCAAACTTACACAATGTCGGGTGGAGCTTCATATTTGCTGCTTGGCACCAAATATAGTGCTGATGCAATTTATGGTTCTGGACTTCGCACAGGAGATAACAATTTAAACACCATGCCATCTTATTTGCAGGTTAATGCTGCTTTGGCAAGAGATGTTGAATTATTTTCTGCTGGTAAAGTTAATTTACGCCTTGCTGCTGTGAATGTGTTTGACAAGGTTTATCAATTTAGCGATGGTTCTGGAATTGGCATTAGCGCTTCTCAATATGCCATGAGAAGGACATTTTATTTGATTGCTAGTAAGTCGTTTTAGTTTTTTAAGAGAAAGTGGATTTTACTGTGTGGACCGTCATGCGAAGGACTGAAAAACTTTGTCATGTTGAGAGTAGCAAAGCATCTCTTTAAGATTCAAGAGATCCTTCACTTCGTTCAGGATGATGAGAGCAAGTGTCGCCGTCGCATGACAGGGTCCACGCAGTAATAACAAATTAAGATGCCAATATTCAAAAAAAACAATTAATATAAGTATGAACATTATCGAACAAACCATAAACACCACCAAGCTTGGCGGTGTAATAATGTATCCACTTATAATTTTATTCATCATGGCAATTGCCTTGATAATTGATAAAATTTTAATCTATAAAAAATTAGTTAAACTTCCCAAAGACTTGCTAGAGTTGATCGAAACTTATGGTTTTTCTTGGAATGAATTAGAAGAAAAACTAAAAAACCTGCCATCACAAAATTATTATCGCAGATTTTTTTTAGTAATTTCGCAAAATAAATCAAGACCAATTTGGTGGTTAGAATCAAGGGCTGGTGACGAGGTAAAGTTAATTGAAAAATCTTTAGCTGGTGGTTTGTGGATTTTGGAAACTATTGTTACAGTTGCGCCACTTTTGGGCTTGCTTGGAACTATTGTGGGCATGATGGACTCATTTAAATTAATTGGCGATGACACTTTAATTAATCCAACTGGAGTTACGGCGGGAGTTGCTCAGGCGTTGATTGCAACTGCTTTTGGTTTGGGAATTGCTATTTTTTCTCTCTTCGCTTTTAACTATTTTTCTCGTCGTCAAGATCAATTGCTTGATGAGTTAGAAAGTCTTGGCACTAGAATGACTGACCATATCAGATTAGGTCGCGAGGAAAAATAATATGAAATTTTCCAGATCAAGAAAATCAAAAAAAGGTCGTATCGAAATTATTCCGATGATTGATGTGATGTTTTTTTTATTAGCCACTTTCATGTTGGCGTCGCTTTCTATGCATCGTCTTGACTCTTTGCCAGTTAATCTGACTCAAGGTAAAGCAACAAAAATTGAAAAAGATGAAAAAGTTACTTTAACAATTAATAGTCAGAATCAGCTATTTTTAAATAAAGAACCAATTGAGTTAGAATCTTTGGCAGAAAGGCTAAAGCCCTTGTTAAAAAATTCTGATGGCGTGGTGATTGTGGCTTCTGATAAAGACGCAAAGCAAGGAGTTGTATCTCAGGCAATGCTTAAATCTCGTGAGGCGGGAGCATTGCATTTTTCAATTATTGTGCAGGGTCAATGAAATATCCTTTAGCAAGTTTTGGTCTGACTTTCTTGATTTTTTGTGTTGTAGCAATCTTATTGTCTTTCTCTTTTTCTAAAAAAAATCCCAAAGAAATTAAATTAATACCAGCAACCA
Source organism: Rickettsia typhi (assembly GCA_945906835.1). Lineage (GTDB taxonomy): Bacteria > Pseudomonadota > Alphaproteobacteria > Rickettsiales > UBA1997 > UBA2645. The sequence goes on along the minus strand of CAMDRL010000093.1, from coordinate 988 downwards.
TAGAGATAGATTCTATAATGGTTAATGAGGCTTCGGAAGTAAAAAAATTCTCAGAAGAAAGGCCAGAAAAAAAGATGAATCTGCCAGCAATTACAAAAGAAAAACAATCAAAAGAAAGTGAAATAAATAAAAAACAAGTTGCGCAAAAATCTTCAGAAAACAGTGATCCAAATTCCAAAAACAAAGTTCTGATTTTATATGGGCCACTTCCAAAAATTCCCGATCATTTAAGAGATGAGGCTTTCAACAGCTTTGCCGTGGCGCGTTTTTATATTAATAAAGATGGCTCATCTAAAGTTGAATTAATAAAACCTTGCAGCAACCCTGAGTTGAATTATTTATTATTAAAAAGTTTGGCGAAGTGGAAATTTGCTGAATCTGATAAGAGTTCTGTACAGGATATTAGAGTGAATTTTAGAGTAGAGTAAGGTTGTAATACTTTGTTATTCAAGCGAGGTCGGTGATTGGGAAGATAAATAAGAGCTGGATTCCCGCCTTCGCGGGAATGACAAATATGTAATTTATTTTTTTACTTCAAGTTTGATTTGATGTTTTTTACGGCAATTATCCCCTTAAGGATAAAAATGGGTTGCAATCTTGGAATTGGGGAGGTAAGTTATGAACTTCTTTAATTCCAAAAACAAATTTTTCTTAGATATGAATAAATTAGAAACAATATCCCATTCCGTTGTTTTGGTGGATAAAATATATTCTGGGTTAAAATTAAAACCCAATCAGACTGCTCAGATACAGGTTCAAAATCCCTTTAAGAATTTGGCAAACATCTTGGCGCTCAAATCAGCTTTCAAGAAACCAGCCGTCGAATTGCCTTTTATGAGTGAATTTCATAAAGAATTTGAAGCAGGAAATTTTGCTGCGATATGGGACTTTTTTCCACCTAGATTTGAGGTAAAGGATAAAAAACCAAATCCAAAAAATTTAAATGAAGTCAGACAAATCTCTTCCGAATTAATTAATTTTTCTGAAG
>CAMDRL010000092.1 GCA_945906835.1 Rickettsia typhi | reverse complement strand
TTGTTAAAAAACTTACTGATTCAGAAGAATCAGAAGTGCCACGAGAGCTAGAAAATAGTAGCTTCTACTGCTCTTAATAACAAGAAAAATAATCAAAAAACTAGAGAAAATCTATGAGAGTATTGTTGGATGATTTGCAACAGCGCCCTTATTCATTCAAAAGATTAGTTTTTATTTACGAAACTCTTTGCCAACTTCAAATTGAAATTATCAAAGGCAACACAATAGAAATTTTAAAATCTTTTAAGCCTGAAAAAATTATCACTCCTTTTACGGTCGATACTCAAATTAAAAATCTTGTTGAGCAGTTATCAAAAGTTTTTTCAGTTGAAATTGTTGAAGAAAAATCCTTTGTAAATATTGGTTCTGGCTATGAATTTAATCGTTTTTTTAAATATTGGAACAAAGCAAAAAACACCGCTTTTTGGATAAATGCAAACATAGAAAATGAATAAGAATCAGATAATTGAAAATTACGGCGCAAAAAATATCAAGATTTCAGACGATCTGATTTGCTGGATGCGTTCTAATCACGCAGGAGAAACTGGCGCAGTTTGGATATATTTGGGTGCGAGCTGTGTTTTTTGGTCAAAAAAAGTCAGAGAAATGGCCGCCGAACATCTAAAAACCGAGCTTCGTCATTTGATAGTTATGGAACATATTGTTGCAAAACATAGAAGAAGTAATCTTATTTTTTTGTGGAAAATAATGGCTTTTGGTTTGGGTTTTTTGCCATCAATATTTGGCTATAGAGCTTTTTGCATAACAATTAAAGCGGTCGAAACATTTGTTGAAAAACATTATAATCATCAAATTGAGTATCTAAAAACAACCAATAATAACCAAGATTTATTGGCTGTTTTGCAAAAATGTTGTGCTGAGGAAGTTCATCATAAGCAAGATGCTTATGAGCGAATTGCGCATCAGAAAATAGGAATTATTGGACGATTTTGGCTTAAAATCATTGGATCTGGATCAAATTTAGCTGTAAAAGCGGCAAAAAAATTTTAACAAAAAAATATGAATAAATCACTCGACACAATTCATCACACCGCCATACAAGTTAAGAATATTGCAACGGCAGTTTCTTGGTATAAAGAGCGTTTTGCCTGTCAAATTGAATATCAGGACGAGAGCTGGGCAATGATAAAATTTGCCAATACTTCACTTGCTTTAGTTCTTCCAGACCAACATCCTTATCATTTTGCTATTGTTGCTGAAGATCTTGCGCCTTATGGTGATGCGGTTTTGCATCGCGATGGGACAAGCTCGGTTTATATTAAAGACCAAGATGGTAACAATGTTGAAATGCTTAAACTGCCAATTCTTGTTCCTTAATAAAAATTTTGAATTAATAAAAAACCCTCTAAGCAATTTTATTACAAGACCAAATATTGAAATAAAATAAGTTTTTATGATCCATTTTTAATTAAAGATTTTGATAAAAGAAAAAAATTTTAATAAAGCATTGCGCTTAAAAACATATTTTACTTATGCAGGATCTCTGCCTTTTTTAGCTTGCGCTTTATTGCTGTGCGCTGATTTTCATTTTATTCCAATTCTTGGAAGTGTAGAAAAAATCATTAGCATCTATGGCTTAGTTATTGCTTCTTTTGTTGCCGGAAGCCATTGGGGTCAACATCTAAGTTTTTGCAATAAATGGTCATATTACCTGCCAATTTCTAGCAATATAAATACTATTTTTCTGTGGTTTTTATATCTTTTATTTCCTTTTAAATATTTTTTAATTGTATTGATAATCAGTTTTTTGGTTTTGTTGCTTATCGACAGAAAAATGTTTTATGACGGATTGATCACAAAAGAATATTTTCACATCCGCTTTTTGGTAACTCTTGTAGTTGTTGAATCACTAATTATTTCAAATATTTACTCATGATTAATATCGCCATAATAGGAGCTGGTTTATCTGGTTTAACAGCGGCTAATATTCTGAAAAAAAATGCTAATATAACTTTGTTTGAAAAATCGCGTGGCGTGGGCGGAAGAATTGCCACAAGGCGCGCTGAGCCTTATTTTTTTGATCATGGGGCGCAGTTTTTTAAGGCTAAAAGCGCTGAATTTAAAGGCTTCATTCAACCAATGATTGAACAAGAAGTTATCCAGACTTGGAAAGCGCGTTTTGTAGAATTTGAAAATAAAAAAATTATCACAAGGCGCAATTGGGATTTTAATTATCAAAATTATGTTGGCACTCCCAATATGAATGCAATTGGCAAATATTTGGCTCAAGGCTTAAAAATTAATCTTGAAACTAAAATTAAATCGATCAAAAAAGATCAAGATAAATGGCGCTTGATTGATGAAAAAGAAAATAATTTTGTTGGCTATGATTGGCTGATTTGCGCCATTCCGCCACAGCAAGCAGTTGATTTAATTCCTAATTCACTAACGCTTTTCCAAAAAATAAAATCTATAAAAATGCAAAGCTGTTTTTCGCTGATGTTGGGCTTTGAAAAACCTTTAGATTTAGATTTTGACGCCGCTCTGGTTAAGGGCGAAGACATTAGTTGGATTTCTGTCAATAGCTCAAAACCAGCCAGAAATGACGCTTTTTGCTTGCTGATCAATTCAACCAATAAATGGGCAGATAATCATATTGACGATGATAAAAACCAAGTTATGGAATATCTTTGCGGCAAAGCAAGTAAAATTGTTGGTTTTGATTTAAGTGTTGCCCAGCACAAATCAATTCACAGTTGGCGCTATGCAAATATTAAAAAGCAAGAAGGTGAAAATTTTTTAATTGATGAATCTGAAAAAATTTCTGTTTGTGGTGATTGGTTGGTCAAGGGTCGAATGGAATCAGCATTTTTAAGTGGCTTTAAGGCGGCAAATCAAATATTGGAAAAAATATAAAATTGTTATGGAAAAAACTCTGCGACTTATTTTAGGCGATCAACTTTCATACAGCATTTCTAGCATTGAAGATTGCGATAAAGCCAATGACATAATTTTGATGTGTGAAGTGCTGGAAGAGGCAACTTATGTCAAGCACCATAAAAAAAAGATCGCTTTTTTATTTTCTGCAATGCGGCATTTTGCAGCTGAAATGACCCAAAAAGGCTTTAATGTAAGATATATAAAATTAGATGATGTTGAAAATTCTCAATCATTTTGTGGCGAAGTTCAGCGCGCTATTAGATCTTATCAAATCAATAAAATTATTGTAACTGAACCTGGTGAATATCGCGTTTTGCAATATTTTTTATCGTGGGAAAAGAGATTTGAAATTCCAGTTGATATTCGCCAAGACAATCGTTTTCTTTGTTCAACATCTGAATTTGCAAATTGGGCGAACGACAGAAAACAAATTCGAATGGAATATTTTTATCGCCAAATGCGTCAAAAATATTCCATTTTAATGAATGAAAACCAGCCTGAAGGCGGGCAGTGGAATTATGATTCCAATAATCGCAAGCCACCAAAACAAGGGTTAAAAATTCCTGCAACTTATCAATCTAAAAATGACTCTATTACTCTTGAGGTTATGCGTTTGGTAGAAGAAAAATTTGTCGATCACTTTGGCGATCTTGAGCCATTCAACTTTGCAGTCACAAGAGATCAGGCTTTGTTGGCGCTTAAACAATTTATTGAACAAAGGCTTTTTTATTTTGGCGATTATCAAGATGCAATGATTGAAAATGAACCTTGGATGTATCATTCACATATTGGTTTTTATTTAAATTGTGGGTTGCTGCTACCAATTGAGTGCGTGAGAGCCGCAGAAAAAGCTTATTATGACGGAAGCGCGCCACTAAACGCCACAGAAGGATTTATTCGCCAAATTATTGGTTGGCGTGAATATATAAGGGGAATTTATTGGCTTAAAATGCCGCATTATGCAAAAGAAAATTTCTTCAACGCCAATAAAAAATTACCCGATTTTTATTGGACAGCAAAAACAAAAATGAATTGCTTGAGTCAATGTGTAAAAGAAACAAAAAATAATGCTTACGCTCATCATATTCAGCGCTTGATGGTGCTGGGAAATTTTGCACTTATTGCTGGCATTAATCCAGCGCAGGTTAATGAATGGTTTTTAATTGTTTATGCTGACGCCTATGAATGGGTGGAAATGCCCAATGTTTCGGGAATGATTTTATTTGCTGATGGTGGATATTTAGCCAGCAAGCCATATGCAGCGGGAGGAAGCTATATCAATAAAATGTCGAATTATTGCAAAAATTGTAGCTATAAAGTTGATCAAAAAAATGGGGTGGATGCTTGCCCTTTTAATTATTTATATTGGGATTTTTTGGCCAGAAACCATGACAAACTTAAGTCTAATCATAGAATTTCAATGATGTATAAAACTTATGATTTGATGAGCGAAGATAAGAAATTAGCTATTTCACATGATAGTAAGAATTTTTTTAAAAATTTTTGTTAGTGTCGTCAAAAAAGTTTAGACAACTTAATATCTTTATTGATAATATTCTGTAAATTTTTTTTAAATTAAATGATTAAAAAATGATAACATCTCTTTATGTATAGCTGTTCTCATTATTATTTTTATTCTTAGACACTATTAGCTAATTATTTTTAGCACAGATTTTGACATGTTTTTAGCGTTTTTTTGACAAAATTATGATAAATATCTTGATATATTTTGAATAATTTTGTCAAAAAATAAACAAAAACAGGGCTAAATATGGGATGAAAATAATTAGCTAACAGTGTCTAACTATTAGAATTATTAAAATTCGCCGAACCAATAAAATAAGCATTGGAGACGGCAATAATTTAATTTTACAAAAAGCCATTAGAGCTCAAAGTAATTTTTGCGAAACTGTTCCACTTGCTTTAATATTGCTTTTTGTTGCTGAAAATAATGGCGCTTGGAGCTTTGCTGTTAATTGGCAGAATCTCTCATGCTTGCGGAATTTCTCAAATTAATGAAAATTTTCGCTTCAGAATTTTTGGAATGGCAATGACATTTGCCGCCATTTTAGGTCTTTTCTTAATAAATCTAATATTAATCTTTATAAAATTATGAACAATTATCTGATCATTTCTGCCTCAAGCGATATTGGCTATTTAACCGCCAAAGGCTTGAAGAAGTGTGGCAAAAATATTTTTATTACGGCGCGTAATTCGGATCGTTTAAATGAGTTAAAAACAGAATTTAATTGTGAAGGCGCAGTTTTAAATGCGGCTGATTTTTCTGCAACTGATGAGGTTTTTGAGCAAACAAAAAAAACTTTAGGAAATATTGATGGTGTTGCTAATTTTTCTGGATCAGTAACCTTAAAGCCGGCCCATTTAACCAGCTTTGACGAATATTCCTCAACTATTGAAGCTAATTTAACCACCGCTTTTTCAGTTGTAAAATCTTCTGGAAAATATTTAAAAAATGGCGGTTCCATAGTTTTAATTTCCTCCGCCGCCGCAATGCAGGGAATTGCCAATCATGAGGCAATTGCCGCGGCAAAAGGTGGAATTATTTCTTTAGCAAAATCGGCAAGTGCAACTTATGCAACTCAAAATTTGCGGTTTAATGTTGTGGCTCCCGGGCTTACCAAAACCAAACTCACCTCAAAAATTACTAACAACGAAAACGCCTTAAAATTCTCAACTGCAATGCACGCTTTAGGGCGAATTGGCGAAGCTGAAGATGTGGCGAATATGGTTTTATTTTTACTTAGTGACCAAGCAAATTTTATTACCGGTCAAACATTTGGCGTTGATGGCGGGCTTTCAAATTTACAACCTAAAATTAAGTAG
>CAMDRL010000091.1 GCA_945906835.1 Rickettsia typhi | reverse complement strand
AAACGGCAGAGCTGGTTTTGATTCTTTTATTCAAAATAAACCAGATTTAGTTGTGTCAGATATTATGATGCCAGAAGTTGATGGATATGCTTTATTAAAAGCGATAAGAGAAGGAAAAAATGTAAAAAATAATCTTGTACCTTTTATATTTTTAACTGCTTTGGGTCAAAAAGATAATGTGGTTAAAGGTGTTAATTTATCAGCAAATGATTATTTGGTGAAACCAATTGATTTTGATTTGATGATTGCAAAAATTAAAGAAAAAACCAGCAATGCCATAAAGTTGCAAAGTTTTCATAATAGCAACATCAAGAATATCAAAAATCAGGTTTCAATAATTTTACCAGGTGAACTTTTTTCTTATTTAGATATCATTACAAAAGTTTCTAAAATTTTGAAAGAAGAGCCTTATGGATCTTTACCGCATCGTCGTTATATGGAAGATATTGATAAAATTTATATCAATGCTTTAAAGCTAAAAAGTTCAATTACTAATTCTTTAGATGAAACTGTTATTGATAATAAGCTTGATGTGAATGAAGAAGTTGTAGATATTGTTGAGTTCTTGGACGGCTTTATTGCAACTCTGAGCGATAAGTTTAAAAGCAGGGTAAAATTTGAACATCCTTTTGAAAGCGAATTATTACAAAGAGTAAAAATTGATAAGTCAGTTTTGTATGATGCTTTAAGAAAAGTTTTATCGGGTTTATTTAAGGCTGATCCAGATTCTAGCATTAATATTTCTATCATGATCGATCATTTTGATCAAATGGCGATAATTTTTTATCTAAATTCAAATATTTCTGATGTTAATACAGCTCTTGATTCAGATCAGATAAAAAAGATTTTAGATAAACAAAGTTGCTTATTTGAAACTTCTGAAGGAAAAGAAAAAAGTGCTGTTTTATTCATACCTTCTTTCCGTTTGATTGCAAGGCAGTAAAGCTTTATGTCAAAAAAAAGAAAGCATCACTTAAAATATATTTCACATCTTCAGGCTAATAAGATAAAAAAAAAGATTGGTATATTTTATAAGTTTAGCTTCTTCATTTTTTTAGTATCCTTCGTAACTCTTTTCTATTTTTTGGTTTTGGTTTCCACCTCACCAAAATCATTTCAATTTGTTACCCAAAGAATTCAAAGTTATCTCGAAGATAATGTTGATAAAAAGGCTAGCATCAAAGAAAGCTATCTGAGTTTTACTCGCTACGGAACCTTAAAGATCAGCGTTGATGAGTTGAGGGTTTTTTATGCCACTTCTAAAGATCAAGAAAAACAGGAATTTCTTATTCCAAGATTAGAAAGCGAGATATCTTTGCTTAATCTTTTATTGTTCAAAATCATTCCCAATAAAGTCAAAATTATTGATCCAAGAATTGTTATTAATAGCTTGCAAGAATTATCAGATGATTCTTCTTTAGAGGTCATTGAAATTGCCACAGAATCTGATAAAAAAAGCTTATTTCTAAGTATCATTTCTGCTATTAGGGCGCAAAAAATTCCTATCAAAAATCTTGAAATTGAAAATGCTGAATTTTTGATTAAAGGAAAACATATCGATACTTCAATTCTGATTAAAAGAGCGCAAATTAAATCGCGTTTTAAAAGGGGAATTTTGAATATTGATACGGTTAATCAGTTGAGTTTTGATAGAGCGAAGCCAGATGTGAAGTTCAATACTAACTGCCAGTTGGAAGATGATAATTCTTTAAAATGCGGTCTAATATTAGATAATTTTGAAGCTAAATCAATTACCAATCTGCACCCCAAATTACAGAATTTAGAGCAAATTAATTCATCTTTTAATGTCGTCGCTTCTTTTGTTTTTGATGGTAAGAGTTTAGGTAATTTTATTTTTAAAACTCAATCAGCGAAAGGAAGTTTTGATTTTCCAGAATATTTTAATCAAAGAATGGATTTTTCTAATCTTATTATGAATGGAGAATATCATGAGGATTTGGGAATTTTAAGTATTTCTGAAATAAAAGCTGATTTCCCCAGCGTCCAAAGTGTAGCTCATTTGAAGATGGCGATGTCAATTTCTGATCTAAAAGATCCACAAAATATTCAATCTAATTTTGATATAAAATTACAAAATGTTGCTAATGATGAATTGGAAAAATTTTGGCCAAAACATCTTAACGAAGGAGGGGTTAGAGCTTGGGTTATAAATCATATAAAGGGTGGTACGATTAAAGATGCTTATGCTAAATTCACTCTTAAAAAAAGTGCTGAAAAGCAGGTTCTTGAAAATATTGAATCTAAAGTGGTGTTTGAAGGCCTCAATCTAAATTATAGCGATAGTTTTCCAGAAATTACTAATTTAGAAGGTGTGGCGAATTTTAGTAAAAAGGATATGAAAATTGTAATTTCTAGTGGCCATGTTTTGGGCAGTAAAATTTCGGAAGCGCAAGTTTCAATTGCTGATTTTTATGCTAAGACCAATATATTAAATATACTTGGAAAGTCTCAGGGCAAAGCTTCAGACTCCTTAAAACATGCCGATAATAATAAGGATTTTACCTCTCAAGTTGAAAAATATCTTAATGGAAATTCACAAAATAATTTTGATATTCGTATTCCTTTAGCTGATAAAATAACTCTAAAAGATTCTTATATTGAGGTGAGTTCTGTAATCACCAATTTGAAAAATAACTATGTTGAAGGGGCGGTAAATGTTATTACCAAGAAAGTTGTTGGCAGTAATGATTTTGTTACAGCTCTTAATCTTACTAATGCAAAATTTTATCATAAAGATTTTGATATTTTAAAAGAATCTGCGGTTGAAGGTGGATTGGATTTTATAATTTCTTTTGCAGAGGCTAAGAAAATTTTATTTAAAAATATTTCTTTATGGAAAAAAGAGCGCAATAAAACTTCTAAAATTTCTGGTAGTTTTAGTGCTGAAATATCTCCATTCCTACCTTCATCATTCAATTTAAAAAATAATGGTTTTGGTAAAAATGATTATTCATTTTTTTATTCTTTTAATAAAAAATCTTTAAGTGAAAAAATTTCTTTAAAAGGAAAAGTCTTTAATTTAGCGCCGTTCATTGAGAATAAATTTTTTGCCGCACCTGCCTCGGGAAAGAAAGTTAATAAAACAGAATTACAAATTTCTGTGGCTAATGTACTTCTTGCGAAAAATAAATCGATTAAGAATTTATTTCTTTATCTGGGATGTTCTGGCAAGTTTTGTTACAGCGGAAATCTTAATGGAAGCTATAATAAAAATGAAATAATTGCTTTACAAATTAGTAAAAAACCGACGGAAGATTTTTCGGAAATTAATGGCAGAATCAGCGATATTGGGTATTTAGCAGAAGCTTTTGAAATCTCTGATACAATTTTAGATGGTGATGCCAAGGTTAAATTAACCAATAAAGTAGTTGGTGGAAAACAAGTATTAGCGGGTGAGATTTTAATTGATGGCAGTATTACAATTTTTGAAAATGCAGCAGTAAAAAAACTTTCTAATGATACGCTATTTTCTTCAATAAGAGATAAAATCTTTTCCAGCGAAAAAATTATTTTTGATTCATTAAAAGTGGAATTTGATTTACAAGACAGTATTTTAAATTTGCGATCTTTGGTGGCAAATAACTACAAAATTGGTATTACGGCTCAAGGTGTGATTAATTTGCAAGATAATAGCTATCAGATTAGAGGCATGATTGTGCCAGGATTTATTATTAACAATCTTTTTGGTATTGGCAAAATTCCAATTTTAGGAAATGTGGTAAGTGGCTTGTTAACTGGTGGTGAGGGCGGTGGAATATTTGGAATTCGTTATGAATATGTGAAGAAAAAAGGTGATAAAGAAGCTATATTTGAAACTAATAAAGTTTCTGCTTTTGTACCAACTACGATTAGAAGTTTGTTTGAGTAGCTGTTAAAAAGCCTCCTTTGCAAAAGGAGGTGACCAAGCGAAGTTAGGTTGAAGGATTTACCAAATCTAGTAAAATCAAATTAAAAATGACAAAAATAAACATAATAGGCGGCGGCCTTGCTGGATGTGAAGCAGCGTGGCAATTGGCGCAAAGAGGATTTGAAGTAGAGATTTTTGAAATGAGAAAAGAGGGCAAAGGAACCTTCGCTCATCAAACTTCTAATTTAGCAGAATTAGTTTGTTCTAACTCATTTCGTAGCGACGATGTAACAACCGCAATTGGTTTACTTCACGAAGAAATGCGTCGCTTAAATTCTCTAATAATATACGCGGCAGATGCTAATAAATTGCCAGCTGGTTCGGCTTTGGCGGTGGACCGCGAAGGCCTTTCTAAATTTGTTGAAAATGAATTGGCGAAAACTGGCAAGGTAAAAATTTCTCGTAATGAAATTTCTGAACTTCCTGTAAATGATTGTCAGCATTGGATTATTGCCACTGGGCCTTTAACTTCTGACTCTCTTAGTCAATCAATAATCAAGCATACCAAACAAGAAAATTTAGCTTTTTTTGATGCGATTGCGCCGATTGTTTTTAAAGAATCAATTAATTTTGATATGGCTTGGATGCAATCCAGATACGATAAAGTTGGGCCAGAGGGAAATGGTAAAGATTATGTGAATTGCCCACTTAACAAAGAGCAATATCAAGAATTTGTGAATGATCTTTTGACGGGTGAAAAAACTGAATTTAAAGAATGGGAAAAAGATACTCCTTATTTTGATGGCTGTTTGCCAATTGAAGTGATGGCGGACAGAGGCTTGGAAACATTGCGCTTTGGACCCATGAAGCCAGTTGGTCTTACAAATCCACATATTCCAAATGAAAATGGCGAGGCTGATTTTTCTAAAAATAGGGCGGGTAAACCTTACGCTGTGGTGCAATTGCGCCAAGATAATAAATTGGATACACTTTACAATATTGTGGGTTTTCAAACTAAATTAAAATACGCTGAACAAGCACGAATTTTTAAAAAAATTCCGGGATTGGAAAATGCTGAATTTGCAAGATTTGGTGGAATTCATCGTAATACTTTTTTAAATAGTCCAAAATTATTGGATGAGTCTTTGCGTTTGAAAACTTCTCCAAATATTCGTTTTGCAGGTCAGATTACTGGTGTTGAAGGTTATGTTGAATCTGCTTCTATGGGTCTTCTGGCGGGAATTTTTTGTGCAGATGAAATTTTTGGAAAAGAGTTTACTAAACCAAAAGCTACAACTTCAATTGGTGCGCTTTTAAATCATATTACAATTGGTTATAATGTTGATGATTCAAAGCAATTATTTCAGCCAATGAATGTTAATTTTGGTTTGTTTGAAGATTTTACTGATAAGGTGAGAAAGGATGAGAGAAAGGCTACTTATTCAAAAAGGGCTTTGGTGGATTTGGAAAAATGGATTGCTGAAAATAATTAGGAGTGTGTTTTATCTATCGCCCCTAACCCCTCCTTATCAAGGAGGGGAATGCTTGAACAACGAACTTGGAGTGGCTCCCCTCCTTGATAAGGAGGGGTTAGGGGCGGTAGATAAAACAAACTAATACTGATACTTTAAAAAAACTTATGAAACTAATTTCCACAATATTAATCCTACTTTTTCTACCATCTTGCGCAAAAGACTGGAGCTATCAAGGAAACACCGCGCCACAATATTGGAGCAGTTTAAAAGAAGAATATAAATTCTGCAAAATCGGCTATAACCAATCGCCAATCAACATCGATTTTAATACAAAAAACGAGCAATATATTGTTAAAAATGATGATTTGAAATTCTCTTACAGCTCTTCTGGCGTTACAAAAGAACAAGATTCTCATGGTGCAAAATTTAGTTT
>CAMDRL010000090.1 GCA_945906835.1 Rickettsia typhi | reverse complement strand
CAGGCTTGCGCCCATTGTCCAATATTCCCCACTGCTGCCTCCCGTAGGAGTCTGGACCGTGTCTCAGTTCCAGTGTGGCTGATCATCCTCTCAGACCAGCTACGGATCATTGCCTTGGTGAGCCATTACCTCACCAACTAGCTAATCCGGCAGAGGCTCATCTAGCAGCGATAAATCTTTCCCCCGGAGGGTAATATATGGCATTAGCTTTGGTTTCCCAAGGTTATTCCTTACTGCTAGGTAGATTCCTCTGTATTACTCACCCGTTTGCCACTGACATATTGCTATGCCCGTTCGACTTGCATGTGTTAAGCATACCGCCAGCGTTCGTTCTGAGCCAGGATCAAACTCTCAAGTTGAGAAATTTGATCGTAACTAAATCTCTATAGAATCATAAGATTGATAGAAAAAATAGCTGCAATTAAGCAGACTATCGCCTTTATCTTTCTCTTTTTTTACTTTTTTTATAAAAAGCATAAAACGCGATTATTTACGATGTAAAACAACAATTTTATTTAGTGAACTTAACTTGAAAAACCGATCTAAGCTAAATTGCTTTTTATAAGCAACCTGCCAGAGATGATCATCTGTAAAACAACTAAAACAACTTCAAACAAAAAGTGAAGAGGGGCAATAATCTACCCCTTAAATTTTCTTTGTCAAGCGCAGTTTGCAAAATTTCTTTAAAAATCTTTAAAATAAATTTTCGACATGACTGAATCTTGCACAAAGCCAATAAATAAAAGCTTCGATGATATTGAAGAACTTTTTATTTTAACTTCTAATTCTTCAAGATTTTTTAATTTTTCAGTTAAAAAGTTTAAAGAAAGTAGTTTTAAATTCTTACGAAACTCAATTTCAGTTTTAAAAAATAGCCTTTGAGATTTTACAACTTCATCAAAATTTGCTTTATTAAACTCAATTTCGCATTTTACTTGATAAAGTTTTTGCAAATAATTTGAAAGAAAGCGGATTAAAGCAATTGGCTCAAAGTTATTTTTAAACAGTCTTTCCGCTTGTGTCAAAGCCACATCAAAATTTTGCGCTGCAAAACTTGCAATAAATTCGTTAGCTGTAATTTCAGCTTCAGAACCAACGGCTTTATTTATTATATCTAAACTAAGCTCTTTCTCATAGCCAAGGTAGGAAATAACCTTATCTAACTCTGATTTAATAACCTGACGATTCTTGCCAAATTTTTCAGACAAATAACCAACTATTTTTGAATTGAATTTGATTTGATTTTTTACTAATTCGCTTTCGATAAATTTTTTAATCACTCTTTCGTCATCTTCGTAACAAGCAATTGCAGCGAATGTTGCATTGTCTTCCGCTGCTTTGCGTAGAGGCGAATTTTTATCTAAATCTCCCGCTTGAATTACAATGAAATTCTGACTTCTATTGGCGCATTCTCTATCCGTAAGCAAGATTTTTAAAGCCGCTGCAATATTGGCATCTGCGTCTTTGATTAGAATTAATTTTCTGCCACCCAAAAATGACATAGAGTAGAATTCATCAACTAATAATGATTTATCTTCGGATAGTCTTTCCTTACTTATATTAGTAACTAAAAATGGATCAGATAAATCGCTGACAATTTTTTTGGCGATTATATTGAAGCGAGCAGAAACAACGGAGGTTTCGGGTCCATATAACAAGCATCCAGCGATTTTTTCTTGAGCTATTGTTTTTATGTAAGAATCAATTTGAGCGTTGGAGATTTTCATTTTTCTACAAATAATTTTTTTAATACCGTTTTAAATTCAGTAATTTTTTCAGTAATTTTTTCCTGGGGATTTTTTTCATTGTAAATGACGAGACTCGATTCATCAAAGCTTTTCGCCATACAGCCGTAAAAATTTCTTGGTTTATGATTTTTATTTTCAACAATAAAATCATAAAATCTTTGCAACTTTTCTAAGCGCGGTTTGTAAGATTTTCCACCAACTTCTATTAAAACTAAAGCTAAAATTTTTAGAGCAATTTTTTGTTCTGTTTTAGCAAATTTTTTAAGATTAATTGTTAAAAAACCATTTTGAAATTTTAATATTTTTTTAGCTTCTTTTAACATCAAATCATCAAATAAATCGCGCATTTTGGCGATTTCATCAGTTGCGGTTTTTATTCTTTTTTGAATTAAATTTTTTTCTTCAAATTGCTCAAAAAAATTTCTGATTTTATTGCGTAAAAATTTTTCATCCTTATTACTTTCATCTTCAAACCATTTGATATTTTTTTCTTGAAGATAATTTTTTAATTCATCTTTTGTAACATCAAGAAGTGGCCTTACCAGCTTGATTTTCTTGAAGTCAGAGATTTCTGCAATTGACGACAAACCATCAAGTCCGCTGCCACGAAAAAGTCTGATAAGAAAATTTTCAGCAATGTCACTTTGGATATGACCAAGAAATAAAAACTTAATTTTATTTTTTACACAAAAGCTATGAAGCAAGTCATATCGGACTTCCCGTAACTTTGCTTCAATATTAGTTTGAGGTATTTTTTCTGAATTTATTTCTAAAATTTGATGAGAAATTTTTTGTTTCTTTAAAATTTTACCAAGCTCTAAAGCCTCCTTCGACGAGACTTGGCGCATTTTGTGATCAACAGTTACAGCAAATAATTCTATTTTATTTTCATCACAAAATTCTTTCAAAAGCAAAGCCAAAGCCAAAGAATCACAGCCACCAGAAACCGCCACGGCAAGTCTTTTTGGCAACTTTTCTTGCGAAAAAGTTTCTGTTATTTTAATTGAAAAATTGCTGGTTAGGTTTTTCATTTTATCATTCAACTAATGTTGTGATGTTTAACCATTAAAAATATCTTGATATATTTTACTTGCTAAATGTTTTGCAAATTCAACAGGAACAGCATTTCCAATCATTTTATATCCATCTGCAATATTTTGATATTTGAATAAAAAACTATCTGGAAAAGTTTGAACTCTAGCACATTCGCGCACAGATAATCTTCTGTATAAACTTTCTTTACCTGGGACAAATATTCTTTTATTTTGCTCTACAAATTGCATTTTTGGAGCTTGCGGATGCAAAGGAGCGTGACGACCACCTGCCTGAATAGTAAAACTAGGCTCTTCCCAACTTCTCACTCGATTTCTTGACATATAAATTGTTGAAAAACCACCATTCATATATTCGTGATTTAATGCGCTGAGACCTTCATTTCCATTTGTATAATTTTTATCCTTAGCTGCTTTTGCTAATCTCAAATCCCAGATAGCATCTTTTAAAGTTGGTCGTGGCAAAATTTCTTCAGGAGGAGTAAATGTTTTACCTAATTTTTTATGATACCCAATAATAATAACTCTTTGTCTATCTTGAGGAACTCCAAAATTATTAGCATTTAGTAAATGATATGAAACATTGTAGTTAAGAGCTTTAAACTCAGCAAGAATCGACTGAAAAGCTTCTTTATGTCTTGGCAACAATATTCCAGACACATTTTCTGCAAGAAAGAATAGAGGCTCTTTTGCTTTTAAAATTCTGATATATTCAAAAAAAAGTTTTCCTCTGCTGTCTTTTATTCCTCTTCCAGCACCAGCTTCACTCCAACTTTGACATGGAGGACCTCCTATTATTCCAACACAATCAGGAATATCTTCAGAGGGAACTTTTACAATACTGCGTTTATCAAGAAAAGTTTTAGGAAAATTATGCTCAAATGTTTCCCAGATGACCTTATCAAATTCATTTGCCCAAATAGTTTTAAATCCAGCTTGATGAAACCCGAGATCAAGACCACCAGCGCCACTAAAGAGAGAAACTATTTTCATATTTATATTGTATAAGAAATTAATTTAGCTTCTAAAAGCTTAGCTGGATTATTTGGAGATCTGATTTGAATGTTATTAATTTTAAGATTTTTATCTTGTAAACTTTCAAGCATTTTGCGATCTTTTTCAGGAAAAGAGTTATATTTCTCTTCAAGTAAAATTGCATTTACCGCAAATTTTTCCGCCTTACCAACAGCGACAAAGTCACTAAAAACTTTGGCAGGATTCTTGATGTGCCACATGCCACGAACTCTTAAATCTGTTACGCCCAGAGGATCAACTTTTTTTACCTTCGCCAATTCGTTTGTATCAACAAGCTCAACCTCTGGAATTTCTCGTATTCCTTTAGATATTTTATCAGAAATTCGCTCATACACTTCTCTATCAGCCGCATAACAAGTGCCATAAACAAACCATATGGATTTTAACCTATTATCCCCTTTTGAAACTACTCCAACAACATAAACGATATCCTTCTCCTTCCAACTATTGGGGGCTTCGCAAACTTTACAAACATTTGTAACTCTTGAATCGTCAATATGTAATCTATCCTTTGGATATGAGCTGTTAAGAGCAATATCGGAAGATGAACTTTCTATTTTTTTTACTTCGATTGCATCACCGTCTTTAATTATAAAATCAGGAGGATTGTTTTGATTTCCAAGATAAGAAAAATTTTGACTGTAGATTTTATCCTTCTCTTGATTTGGCTTATTAAATGATTCACAAAACACATCTTTTATATAGGTTTCAAGAGCTTCACCCATATTATTCGCTCTATTAGAGCCGCCATAAAAAGCTATTAGATCCGTAACTGGATTTTTTGTGATATTTACAAGCGCAATAAGTAAGTTTGTCATATTTGCTGATTTTATTTTTGGTGTTAAAAGCTTTCTAATTATCTTTTTATAAGAAGCGATTTGTTTAATTACAAAAGATTTTGTCACATGTTAAATATTTTTTGATCCGTTAAAATTGATAGATTCCCTTCGCTTTATAAATCACCCGTCTCAATCGCCGTTGACGATTGATCCACCCTCTTTTTACTCACAAATTTATTTTTACGGGTGAGTTGCAATTGCTAAAGCAATTGTCAAAGAGGGCTTTTTTCTTGGTTAGCTTAGGACATCACGCATGGAATAAAAGCCGGGGGCTTTGGCGGTGCCCCAGATTGCAGCGCGGATGGCGCCTTTGGCGAAGACATCGCGGCTTCCGGCTTTGTGGGTTAGTTCGATGCGTTCGCCGTCGCCTGCAAATATTACGCTGTGGTCGCCGATTACATCGCCGCCGCGTAAGGTGGCGAAGCCGATTTCACCTTTTTTT
Organism: Rickettsia typhi; assembly: GCA_945906835.1. Lineage (GTDB taxonomy): Bacteria > Pseudomonadota > Alphaproteobacteria > Rickettsiales > UBA1997 > UBA2645. Next base: position 703 of record CAMDRL010000090.1, on the reverse strand, counting down.
CTTTGGGCATCTTTGCCGAATCTTGCCATTTGCCCAACTTCTTTTAGGTTAACTCCTCGCCCTTGCGCAACTGCTGCGCCAAGTGATAGAGCTGTTCCAGAAGGTGCATCAACTTTATTTTTGTGATGCATTTCAACAATTTCAACATCAAAATCATCATGTAAAATGCCTGCAACTTTTTCAGTTAAATTCATCAAAAGATTAACTCCAAGCGACATGTTTGAAGACCACACAATAACACATTTTTCAGCATTAGCGGCGAATTGTTGTTTTTCTTCGTCAGAAAAACCTGTGGTTCCGCAAACCAATACTTTGCTATGTTTGGCGCATTTCTCAGCGATTGAAAGACTTAAAGTGGGAGAAGAAAAGTCGATGATTGCATCAGAATTTTGCACAAATTGATCAAGATCGGAAATAATTTTAGCACCTGATTTATTGTAGCCTAAAAATTCGGCAAAATCTTCGCCTTCATTGCCATTGCCCTTTCTGACAAGACCAAAAGAAAGTTCAACTAAACTATCTTCAATGATAAGTCTGGCGATGGCTCTTGCCATTTTTCCAGTAACTCCTGTGACACCTATTTTCATATATTTGGATTTTTGGTTAATTTGATTTTGAATTTATAAAGCGAATTTAGTGAAGGTAAATAGAAATTAAGTTGAGTTCAAGATTAAAAATTGACTAAAAATTGATAACCCCTTAA
>CAMDRL010000089.1 GCA_945906835.1 Rickettsia typhi | reverse complement strand
TTCCAGTTTCTGCTAAAAATAAAATCAATCTTGATAAGCTTGAAGAAGCAATTTTATTGCAAACTGAAGTATTAGAATTGAAAGCTCCTTATTCTGGAAAATCAAGCGGTGTGGTTATTGAATCAAGAATCGATCCAGCAAAAGGGGTGGTTGCAACTCTCTTGGTTCAAAAAGGTACCCTTGATATTTCAGACTTAATTGTGGTTGGAACTTCTTACGGTAAAATCAGAAAAATGACTGATGATAAAGGCAAAAATATTAAAATTGCCACTCCATCAATGCCAGTTGAAGTACTTGGTTTAGATAATGTACCTAATGCTGGAGATAGATTTGTTGAGGTTTCTGAAGAAAGACAAGCTCGTGAAATTATTTCTTATCGCTCTAGAAAAGATAAAGAAGAAAAATCTTTAAAAAATTCAGCTAGAAGTTTTTCTGATATTTTTAAAGAATCTGGAAAAGGCACTTTAAAATATTTAAATATTATTATTAAAGGCGATGTACATGGTTCTGTTGAAGCCTTACAAGGAAGCATTACCAAACTTAATACTGATGAAGTTGCAATTAAAGTGATCCACTCTGCAACTGGCGGAATCACTGAAACTGATATTAGTTTAGCAGCAGTTTCTGGATCAATTATTATTGGCTTTAATGTTAGAGCTAATGTTGCAGCTAAAGAATTGATAAGAGTTAAAAATATTGATGTTCGCTATTACTCAATCATTTATAATGTTGTTGATGATCTAAAACTTCTGCTTTCTGGAATGTTAGAACCAACTAAAAATGAAGAATATCTTGGACAAGCTGAAATTAGACAAGTTTTCAAAGTTTCTGGAGTTGGTAAAATTGGTGGTTCAACAGTTATTGATGGCGTCCTTAAAAGAAGCGCTAAAGCTAGATTGCTGCGTGATAATGTGGTAATTTATGATGGCGTTCTAAAAACTCTAAAACGCTTTAAAGATGATGTTAAAGAAGTAAAAAGTGGTTTTGAATGTGGAATTGCTTTTGAAAATTATGAAGATATTAAAGAGAAAGATATGGTTGAATGTTACGAGATTGTTGAGCAAAAAAGATCTTTGTAACCTGCAATTCTAAGTTGTGACTAGCGCCCCTAGGGTTGGGAGATACTAGTCACGCATCCCGACTAAAAAATAATCATATAACATGACTTCACAAAAATACGCCCTTTCCTCTCGCATAATTCACTGGCTAATGGCAGTAATTATAATTGCACTTCTTGGCTTAGGAATTTACATGACAGAGTTTCTCTCAAAAGAAGCTTCTAATAAAATGGATATTTATAATCTTCATAAATCTTTTGGTGTTGTTGCTTTGATTCTAATTTTCTTACGAATCATTAATCGCCTTGCAAAATCAACTCCCAAACTTCCTGCAACAATAGCAAAATCAGAAAGATTTTTAGCGCATTTAGGTCACTTTGGACTTTATGTTTTAATGGTTATTGTGCCACTTTCTGGATATTTAATGTCTAATTCATTTGGTTACCCAGTTCATCTTTTTTCAATTGAAATGCCTGTATTAATTCAAACCAACTTTGACTTAGGTAAAATTTTTGCCGAAACTCATGAAATTGCAGCATACGGACTTCTTGCTTTATTAGCTCTGCACATTTTAGGCGCAATTAAACATCGTTTTTTTGACAGACCTGAAAATGATGTTTTAAAAAGAATGCTCTAATATGCTAAAAAGTCGAATCATTCCGTGCCTTGATGTAAAAGACGGCCGCGTGGTAAAAGGTGTAAATTTTGAAAATCTGATTGATGCTGGTGATCCAGCTTCCCAAGCAAAATTTTATTATGAAGAAGGTGCTGATGAATTATGTTTTCTTGACATTACCGCTTCTAACGAAAATCGTTCAGCCATTTTCGATACAGTAAAAAAAGTTGCTCAAGTTTGTTTCATTCCTTTAACGGTTGGTGGTGGAATTAGAACTATGGAAGATTTTCAGCAATTGCTTTTAAGTGGTGCTGACAAAGTTTCTATAAATAGCGCCGCTATAAAAAATCCTGATTTAATTTCTGAAGCCGCCAACAAATATGGCGCGCAATGTGTAATTGTGGCAATTGATGCCAAAAAAAATACTCAAGGAAATTACGAAATTTTTACTCATGGTGGCAGAAATTCTACAGGAATTGATGCAATTGAGTGGGCAAAAAAAGTTACTGAACTTGGTGCTGGAGAAATTCTTTTAACATCAATGGATAAAGATGGAACCAAGTCTGGCTATGATTTAGAGCTAATTCAAAAAATTACTTCCCAAATTTCAATTCCCGTAATCGCTTCTGGCGGAGTTGGAAATTTACAACATTTGGCTGACGGCATCAAAGCCGGCGCCAAAGCCTCCCTCGCCGCTTCAATTTTCCATTTCAAAGAATATTCAATTCGTCAAGCTAAAGAATTTTTGGTGAAAGAAAATATTGCGGTTAGAGTGTAGACTTATCGCATTAAAAAAGGTTGGTCTGAAGATGGACCAACCGAAAGTGCAAAACATTCAGAAAAAAGAGCAGCCAGCAGAACCGCTACTCGTCTTTCTGATTCAGGAAAACCCAATGAAAGAGTTTAGACAATGTTAGCTAATTATTTTCATCCCATATTTAGCCCTGTTTTTGCTTATTTTTTGACAAAATTATTCAAAATATATCCAAATATTTATCATAATTCTGTCAAAAAGCGCTAAAAACATGTCAAAATCTGTGCTAAAAAATAATTAGCTAACAGTGTCTAAGAATAAGAATGCTTAACCTTCTTAGGTTTCTGTTTTGAGATTGATGTGGCTAAAGCGATTAGATATTTTTTGCTTTGTGCGTTTTCAATGCGACTGAATGCCTTTACCAATGGCAGAAGTTCTTTATCAAACATCTTGGTTTCTTTTACCTGCCTTTTGCTGCTTTTGAAGTTATAATTATAATAATCACGATCAGCTTTTATTCCCAAGAAAAAGTCGCTTATTGGCTTATTTAGAAGCTGAGAAAATTCAAAAAGTTTACTGGCACTAACGCGGTTTTTTGCCTTTTCATATTTCTGAATTTGTTGGAAAGATAATCCTGTAAGCTCACCTAATTGATCTTGCGTCATACCAGCGGCAATACGAAATTGTTTTAATTTTTGAGCAATATATTCATCAACTGGCGTTACTTTATCTAATAACATTTTTTTAGTTCTTTGGTTTGTGAATTAAAAATACCAAAAGTATTAATATTAATAAAATTAGCGGATAAAAACTGTATTTAGAGTAAATCGTTGGCTCAAGACTTTTAATAAAACTTACATCAATAAATCCTTCTTCATTAAGATCGATTTTTTTGACAACTCGACCAAAAGGATCAAAAAAAGCTGTGATACCAGTATTAGCAACTCTTGCTAAAGATATTCCATATTCCACGGCACGCATTTTTGCCATATCAAAATGCTGATATGGCCCAGAGCTTTTGCCAAACCATGCATCATTTGTAAGGTTGACCAAAAGATCGGGGCGATTTTTCTTATCTATAATTTTATCAGAAAAAATCACTTCATAACATAATAAAGGACTAAAAGACAAAGAGCTGGTTTTAACCGTTTTTGCCCCCTCACCTTCACTAAATCCAATTGCCCCATCAGTAATTTTACTGACAAAGGGTAAATATTTTTGTAACGGTATATATTCGCCAAATGGAACTAAATGATGCTTGTCGTAATAATCTATTACACCTGAATCTCCGACTGCAAAAACACTGTTCCACACACCTTCAACTTCATCTAAAGAGGAATATTTTACCCTTACAGCACCAGTAATTAGCACCCCATCACTTGGGGTTGCCAATTTTAACTTATCAAGCAACTCAGGGTTACCATTAATAGCATAAGGTACTGCGGTTTCTGACCAGATAACAATTTTAACTGTGTTTAAATCTTGTGAATTTGTTAGCTTAATATGTTTTAAAAAATTCCAATATTTCTGCTGTGCATCCCACTTCATGTCTTGCTGGATATTACCCTGCACCAATCGCAATTTTTTATCTTCTTCTGCCATGATTTTGCTTTCATCAATGCAATAATGTCCATAAAAAAGGCTTAAAATAAAAAAGAAAAATAAAGTTGTGCCAAAAACTTTATCACTAAAATTGGATTTTTTGATGGAAATTTTTCTATTTTCAAATTTAAAAAATGAGGCTGGGATAAGGCAAATAAAGACTGAGAAGAGACTCAAACCCCATATTCCAAAGATATTGGCTATTTGGCTTAAACTATCGCTAAAAGACCAAATATAGCCAAGTAAATTCCATGGAAAACCTGTAAATAAAAAGGCGCGTAATATTTCAAAAATCAGCCAAAAAATAGCAAAAATTATAGCTTTTTGATAAGTTGCCAAAAAATTAAATTTTTTGATTAAAGCTTTGTAAGATAAGGCAAATAAGGCTAGATAGATTGCTAAAACCCCCGGAATCAGAGTGACTGCGAAAGGAATTAACCAAGCGAATTGTGAGGCATCAACTAAAAGTGCGATTGCGATCCAATAAACTCCCGCCAAGAAATATCCAAAACCATAAAACCAACCAAGCCAGAAGATTCGCTTTTTTTGTCCTTCATTTTCTAGTAAGAAATAAAAAGCTGAAATTGAAATAATTGCTGCGGGGAAAAAATGAATTGGGGCGAAGGCTAAGTTGCATAATGCTCCAGCGATGAAGGATGTGAAGAATTTGCTTTTTAGGAAGGTTTTTATTTTGTTCATATTTTTAATAAATTGATAAAGTCGTAAAACGCTCTAATTATTATCCTGAACGAAGGATCTCTTCTCAGTCTCATGAGATGTTTAGCTTCGCTCAACATGACAAAGTAGCTGTTTTAATTAATTCCTTACATAAACCTCAAAATCATAAACAACTTTTTTATCTGAAGGTTTTATTTGGTCAAAAATATTGGGATTTTTTGTTGGAAGATTTTTCTGCAACATTTTTATATCGCCTACCATCACGATTCGAGATTCATAATGAAAGTTTTTAAAGAATATCTTTTTAAACTCTGGATCCAACAAATAATACTCTAAGAAACCAATATAACAGCGATCTTCCGCGTTAAATTTATCTGCATTAATGAATATCAGCTTTATATTCTGATTTTTTATTTGGCTTTTCAAAGATTCAAATAAATAAGTAAAAGTAAAAACCTTATTTTGATCATTAACATCATAAAAGAATTTGCCTTTCCCACCATATTCTGCACCAATGAAAGCTGTATGACTTTTTAAATAATTCTCCTTACCTAAATAATTTATAATAGGAAATTGGTGAGAATTTAGATCTGAAAATACCAGAATTCCATCTTCTTTCTTAGGCGCGTAAATTTTTGCATAATTAGCAATATTATCAGAAAGAGTGTTGGGAAATTGAGGAATGCGAATTTTGTTATCAGAAAAATCCACAACTGCTTTTACATAAGAATAAAAAAGAGCAGAAATTGTAACTGTTACAACAAAAACAAAAAATGGTGAGAATTTTTTATAAAATTTAGCATGTAGCTTTTCAAAGAAAAATAAAACTATAAATAATGACAAGAGATTTACAGTAACAAAGCCTCGAAGCCCCAAATATTTTATGGATAATATTGTGGTTATTAGCAATAAAATATATACACAAACGGCAATAATAACTTTTTTACCAAAATTTTTAGTTTTAAAAATTTGCCACTGCGATGGCTGCTCTTTTTTGATTCTTATAAAAAAAACAACAGGAATTATTAAAGCTGCAAACCACCAAATATTGATAAATCCCGAAGTGGAAAATATCAGCCATGGAAAATTATCTAAATAAAAAATAGGCAAAAAAACCAAT
>CAMDRL010000088.1 GCA_945906835.1 Rickettsia typhi | reverse complement strand
GAAAACTTTCAAAAAGCCGCCAGTAATCGCTATTTATGGCCGCTTAGAACCCCGCAAAGGTTTTGATATCTTAATTAAGGCTTGCGAAATTTTATCTCAAAAAAACCATGATTTTAAATTAAAAATTGGCGTCTTTGAAGTGCAATCTTCAATTCGGGGAAGTTACAGCTGGAATACTATTAAAGCTTTAGCCAAAGCTCATAATATTTTTGATAAATGTGAATTTTTTGGAGTTGTAAAAGATAAAAAAAGCTTTTTTGAAAATGTTGATATTTTCTGCGTTCCTTCTCGCGAAGAACCATTTGGTTTGGTAATTTTAGAATCTTTTTTATATTCAACTTTAGTAGTTTCTTCTAATAGCGATGGCGGAAAATTATTAATTAAAGATGGTGAAAATGGCTTGTTATTTGCCAATGAAAATTACGAAGATTTATCTCAAAAAATAATTCTTGCTTTTGAAGACTAATCTCTGAGAAATAGACTAACCAGAAAAGCTTTTTTAAAACTTGAAAAAGAATTTAGCTTTGAGATAATGGGTCAAGAAATGTCAAAAATCTTACAAGAAGTTACTAAAAAATGCTAAAAAAAATCTTATTATTATCTCTAACGATATCTTTAGCATCTTGTAGTATTGTAGCCGAACCAATGCCAGAAAGTTGGAATTGGGGGGCAAAACCTCGCCCACTTACTGGTGTAAGAAATTTTCCTTCAACTGAAAGTGAATATGGCAGAGGTTTTAAAGATGGCTGCGAATCAGCTTGGGAAGCCGTTGGAAAAGGTCTAATTACTGATTTTAATAATAAAAAATACGATTTTCAAAGAATGCAAAAAAGTCCTGATTACAACACTGGATGGTGGGATGGATTTGAACAATGTACTTATATTTTAGACTGGGATGTTGTGTAAAAAATGTTAACTAGAAATATAGACTAATGAGAAAAACTACATCAATCTTACTAATAATATTATCTTTAACTTGCTGCAGAATGCCTGAAAATGCAGGTTTTTATCAACCAATCACAATGAGTCTTGCGGTTCCAGATGGTCCTCCTGAATATCAAGCTGGATGGCATGCTGGTTGTAAAAGCGCTTTAGCACAAAAAGCATTTTCCAACTCAGCAGTTTACAGAACTTCTAAAGGTCCTGATTTAGGAAATGGTATCTATCAACATGATCCCGTATTTCAAACTGGTTGGGGGCAAGGTTGGTTTGCTTGTGTTCTTCATATTGCTCAGTTTGTAGATTTCAACCCCTTCAAATATGGCGCACTAGATTAAAAAAATTAAAAAATGCAAAAAATTATATTGAAAATTTTATTTTTATTAATCGCTCTTAATCTTTCTTCTTGCGCAAAGTCAATTGCAAGAATTTTCCCTGAAAGACCTGGTGAAGAATTTCAAAAAGATTTAGAAAAAGCATCTCCTGAATTTAGACAAGGTTGGGCTGATGGCTGTGAAGTTGGCATGTCAGCTGGTAGCAATACTTTTTACAAAATGTTCTATAGAAATAATGCTGTTGATGGCTATAAAATGGCATATTCCTCTGAATATAAAACAGCTTGGAGTAACGCCTTTTGGTATTGTTACAGAAGAGATTATGTTAAGTTAAAAAGCTCAATTTGGAGCTCAACATTTAGTGGATATAGATAAATGAAAAAAGTTATATTGATCATTTTGCTTCTGCAAATTACTGGCTGCAAATGGTTTTCTAACGCCAACACACCTTTCTACGGCGGCACAAATCCTAACATTCCAGATGGAACACCAACCTTTCAAAGAGGTTTTAAGGATGGATGTTCAGCTTCAACTTATTCCCGTAGTAACGTGTTTTATCGCAACAAGAACAAATACAAATATGATCCAGCTTTGATTGGTAATTCTGAATATCGCTTTGGTCATTCCAGAGGATATGCTTGGTGCTTCCAGCAATCTGTTTCTGCCACAACTGGTGCTGTTGGTTCTTGGGACAGAGCAATTAATCCTTATGGTTATGATTCAACATTTAACTCAGGAGATATAGGTGGTGCTTGGGGCGGATTTTTTGGCGGAAGTGGTGGATCTTTAGGAGGTTCGGTTGGAGGAGATGTTGGTGCTTTTATGGGCGTATTAAATGGTGGTAGTCCCAGTGGTAGCTTGATGGGCGCCAACCCACTATGGGCAGGTGGTTCTGCTGGACAAATATTCGGTCAATAAATACCACAAATATGATTAAGAAAAATCTAATAATTTTATTAATTTGTTTTTTAACAAATTGTTCAGTGTCTAATTGGTATAAGCCACACGGATATTTAATATTCAGACAAATGCCAAAAGGCGGATCTCCGGGATTTAATTTAGGATGGAATCATGGATGTCAGTCAGGTCTTGGAACTCAATTCTCTACAGGGTTTTTTCATAATTTTTATACTTGGAGCAGAGATCCAGATATTACTTCTGTTAATCCCGATATTCAAAAAATTAGAAATCGTTATAAAAAAGAATTGAAAAAAGTTAATTGGGATAATCCAGCAGAAATTAGAAAAAATCTTAGTGATTATAATACCATTTTCTGGAGCGCTCATGTCTTTTGTCGCCACTCTTCTTTAGGTATTTTACAAACTGCTGCCATGACACCTAAACTTCCAGGGGAAGAAAGATACGATCCAGCTGAACATAGTATTGGAAATGTCTGGAAAATAAATGGTAAAGGTGACACTAGATATGGAGCTAGTGTGGGTGGTGGTGGCGGTTTGTGGTAATAAAGAATATTTTCCCAAACCGTTCTCGTAGCTAGAACCAATTTTCTAAACCGTTGGTTGAGCGTAGTCAAAACCAACGGAAGGCTCTTGCCATATTATGTTAAAAGAGCTTTTCAACCTTGCAGCAGGATCCTTCTGATGGTTTCGACTACGCTCAACCAACGGTATTTAATGATTAAAAACTAACACTACAAACACCATGCCTCACATGTATATTCTAGAATGCAGCGACAAGTCATTTTATATAGGCAGCACAGTTGATCTTGATCGCCGCTTATGGGAACATCAAAATGGATTTGGAGCTATTTATACCAAAGCAAGATTACCAGTGAAATTAGTATTTTCAGAAGAATTTGAGAGAATCGATGAAGCTTTTCTTTTTGAGAAAAGAGTGCAAGGTTGGAGTAGAAAAAAGAGAATCGCTTTAATTAATAAAGATTTGAAAGCAATTCAAGAATTTGCAAAATGTAGAAACAATTCTAGTTCAGAAAATTTTGATGGGTAAACATTAACCGTTGGTTGAGCGTAGTCGAAACCAACGGAAGGTTCTTGCACCGCGAGTTAATATCGAAGAAGGAATCTTCCGATGGTTTTGAATACGCTCAACCAAAGGTTAACAATACGAAGGAATAACTTCTAAAACATTTAATAAATTTAAATTTGATTTTTTTCTTAAACTCTTTAAATTTCACCAACTCAATCTTTCCAAGCTAATTTTCAATTTTTTAATTCTCAAATGCTTCTTTTTCTTGTTGTATTTCTGCCACTTTTTGGCTTTTTAATTGGAGGATTTTCTTCAAGAATTTCATCTAAAAAAATTTCTCATCATTTCATAGATAAGTTGGCTCAAGTTGTCACAACAACATTGCTTGTCATTTCAGCAATTTGCTCATTAAAAATCTTTTGTGATATCACATTAGCTGGAGATAGTGCTAGCAAAACAATTAAGTTATTTAGCTGGATTTCATCAGGCACTTTTGTTGCTGACTGGTCTTTAAAATTAGATCAATTAACCGCCATAATGCTGGTTGTAGTTACCGTAGTTTCAAGTTTAGTTCACATATATTCTACAGGATATATGCATGAAGATAAATCGGTTGCGCGCTTCATGTCATATCTTTCACTCTTCACTTTCTTCATGTTAATTTTAGTAACTGCAGATAATTTCTTACAACTTTTCGTAGGTTGGGAAGGTGTTGGCTTAGCCTCTTATTTATTGATTGGATTTTGGTTTAAAAAACCTTCAGCTAATGCCGCCGCAATTAAAGCATTTGTGGTGAATCGTATTGGTGATTTTGGTTTAGTGATCGCTATTTCATTAATTTACATCACTTTTGGAACTGTTGAATATGCACCAGTATTTGCTGCTGCCAGCAGTCATTTAAACGACACTTTTACAATTCTAGGCGCATCATTTAGAAATATTGATGCAATTTGTATCTTACTCTTCATTGGCGCTATGGGTAAATCAGCGCAAATTGGTTTACATGTTTGGTTAGCCGATGCCATGGAAGGTCCAACTCCAGTTTCTGCTTTAATTCACGCCGCTACAATGGTTACGGCTGGGGTGTTTTTAGTTGCCAGATGCTCACCACTTTTTGAACATTCTGAAACTGCCTTAATGATGATAACATTGGTTGGAGCAACAACTGCAATATTTGCCGCTACAATTGCCATTACTCAAAATGATATCAAAAAAATCATCGCTTATTCAACTTGTAGCCAACTTGGTTACATGTTTTTCGCTTGCGGCGTTTCAGCTTACTCTGCTGCAATTTTCCACTTAGCAACTCATGCTTTCTTTAAAGCTTTGTTATTCCTTGGCGCAGGAAGCGTAATTCACGCTATGCATCATGAACAAGATATTCAAAAAATGGGTGGAATTTGGAAAAAAATTCCTTTCACTTACGCCATGATGTGGATTGGATCTCTTGCTTTAGCAGGCTTCCCGCCATTTGCAGGTTTTTATTCTAAAGATGTTATTTTAGAAGCTGCTTATATGTCTCACACTCCTTTCGGAAAATTAGCCTTCGCACTTGGAATTACCGCAGCTTTCTTAACTGCATTTTATTCTTGGCGTTTATTATTTTTGGTTTTCCACGGCAAAACTCGCGCTGACAAACACACTTTCAGCCATGCTCACGAATCTCCATTATCAATGTTAATTCCTTTGTTTATTTTAGCAGCTGGATCAATATTTGCAGGAATTATCGGCTATCATTTCCTGCATATGGTTTCTGCAGAAGGAAACTTTTTTGGACAAGCAATTTTCCTTTTAGAAGAAAATAAAAATGTTCTAGAAGAAGTTCATCACTCACCAATGTTAGTGAAATATGCACCTTTAATTGTTGGCATCATCGCCATTTATTTAGCCTATATTTGCTATTTAGTTAAAACCAGTTGGCCAGCAAAATTAGCTAAATCATTTAGCACTTTCTATAAAATTTCTTTCAATAAATGGTATTTTGATGAATTTTATGAAATTGCTTTCGTGAACCCAACTAAAAAACTTGGCAATTTCTTATGGAGAGTTTTTGATGTTAAAATCATTGATGATATTGGTCCAAATGGCGTTGTTGCTTTATGTAAAAAAGGCGCAGAAAGAATAAGTAAAATGCAAACTGGCTACATTTATCATTACGCTTTATCAATCATTTTGGGATTGATGATTGCAGTATTTTTATTAATTCGCTCTTTTAAACAATTAATTGGCTTCTAGGAATTTAATGGATCAAAAAAAATTACGCGATACCTTAGGATTGTTCGCTACTGGAGTTATTGTTGCCTGCGCCAAAAGAGAAAACTTCTTAGCTGAAAAATTTGCCAATACTAATTTATTTGAAAATAAAGCATTCACTCAAAAAATTTTCAGCACTAAAATTTTTGGTCAAACTATAAAAGAAATTTTTACTGAAGAGTTTTTTGGCATGACCATTAACTCTTTCTCTTCGGTCTCTTTAAATCCCCCATTAGTATCATTTTGCATTGATAATAAATCATCAAATCTTCAACTATTTAAGAAAAATCATTATTTCTCTTTAAATATTTTGAGTGAAGATCAAATTGAATTAGCTCGTGGATTTGCAACTTCCAAAAATACTAAAAAATGGCAAATTGAGC
>CAMDRL010000087.1 GCA_945906835.1 Rickettsia typhi | reverse complement strand
CTTGATAAGGAGGGGTTAGGGGCGGTAGATTACACACACCTCAACCTCCCCAATTACAAACCCAAACCCCTACAAAGAAAACCGCTCCACTAACCCTTTATCCAACAAAAGCTGACTCAAATAAACCCCTTCATCAGCAACCTTCTGCGCGTCACCTTCCCCAACTCCAGCCAAAAAAACATCAGCAATGTAACGACCATAAATATCCGTAGCTGTAGTTTTTATTACCAAAAACGGCACTTTTTTTAGAATATGTTTTAAAGCAGCTGAACTTTTTCTACCTTCCTGCATCTTTGACTCTGGAGCATTAACCCCCCTCAAACGCAAAATCTCCCGATGTTGAATTTTAAAACCCAAATCAAGAATCACATGCAAAGTATCGCCATCAACCACTCGCTCCAGATAGGCTTTGTAAATATTTATTTTACGCTGACCCGTCTCTAATTTTTCAAAAGAATATTCGTCATTTTTTTTAGTTGTTTCAACAATCTGATCTCCGCTTTTCAATTGCTTTAGAAGGTTTGATTGTAAACTTTCTTCAACTTCTCTAAAAATATTAAAACCACAATCAATGTAAGTTTTTTTACCTTCATTTAGACTTGTTAAATTGTAACAAAATAACCTCCCTCTTTTTGGGTAAAGCTTTGGGAAAGTTTTGTTTTTCTGAGTTTTATTTTGCTGAGTAGCTATTTGTTTAACTTTCTGATTTTCTTGAATTTGGGAGATTTTGGATTTTTTGACTTCTAGCTGCAAATCATCACTATTCCACCCATGCTCTTTAACTAAATCTTCTAAATATTTCCTTTCATCATCTTTTTTAACTCCACTTAAAACTCGGTAATGGCTCCAGTTTAATACCTTATTATCTTGCGGAATTTTTGGATAAGATTTGTAAAAATTGCGCATTTTGTAAAGCACACTTTGAGTAATACCAATGTCAACTTCAAGCTTCCCAAACAACTTTTCTCCGTAGCCTGATTGATTATTTTCTGACAAATGCAGAGAAATTGATTTTCCAATTTTCCAAGCCATTTCTACTTTTTGCCTAGTAACAATTTTAACCACATTATTTTGAGTATCAGTAATGTGATTACGAAGTTCAGAAAGAAGTTTGTTGTAACCATTTAACGCTATTTCTTTTTTAGTCATTCTCTGCCTTAATTTGTTATTTTTTGAATTTTTGCCGCGCGGCTAAAATTAATCTTTTTTTTAAATGCCTTAAAATCAAGGATTTGAACATGTTACTGTTTCAAAAAAACACTTGATCTTTAAGATTTTGAAATAATAAATGTTTTAAGGATTTTAAAATTGGTTAATAAACCACTCCTAAAAATAATAAATAATCAAAATAAATGGAATCTTGCAGTAAGCCCATTCAAGAAGGTATTTTAGATGCTGTATTTGAAAGCGATACTGAATGTCTCAATAAAATACTTGAAAAAACAACAGACAAAACATTGCCTGAACTAGATTTAAATCTAGCTACAGCTACATCATACTTAGCCTCTAAAGGGGATGTAGAAAATGCAAAAAAAATAATTGATAAAGTTGATTTAACAGCATTATCCAATCGCGATCATTACGAAATGCTGTGGGGCATTGCAAATAATAGAGGAAGTGGTGGAGCCGAAGACCCAGCTTTCTTGGTCATTAAACATATGCTTAAAGCTGGTTTTAAAGCTGGAGTTATTCATAAAAATGAATATGGAGATGAAAAAACTGATCTTTTTGATCAAATAGTTAAACAATCTCATTTTGGATCAGCCAAACATTCTACTGATTTAGTAATTATTGAAGCTATTCTTGAAACGGGTTCAGTGGCTGGTTTTCCAAAGCTCTCACCTATCACTGCTCAAACCATAGAAGGTCTTAGAAACAAAAAAATTGAAATGGAATCTTTGCGCGATAGACCAGCTCTTCAAGAAACTATTCGACCCAGTTCATCAGTTGAGCAGACTGAATGGGTAATTGTAAAACACAACAATTCGTGCTGCACAGTCATGTAAATCATTGCCCAATAAAAAAACTGGATTCCTCACCTAATACCATTTTAACCTGAAAACACCCATTTTTTTCTACAAAATTCTGGCATAAATTGCTCGGCAAGCAACTCTGTATCACCTGATACAGCTTATGCTTTTGGTCGCAATTTCTGCTCATAATTTTTTTGAAAAAAATGGGTGTTTTCATGTTAAAACTGTTATAAGCAGGGAATCCAGCCCTAAATAGAACCCGTCATCCTGAGCGAAGCGAAGGATCTCTTGAGAAAAACTTCTATCTCAGAAGATCCTTCGTTTCACTGAGGATGACAACTTGATTTAGCAAAATGGAATTAATAACCTCCCATTCCACCCATACCACCCATGCCACCCATTGGGTTTCCACCACCAGCATTGTCTTCTTTCTTGTCAACAATTGCCGCTTCAGTTGTAATTAACAACCCAGCAACAGATGCTGCACCTTCTAAAGCTGATCTCACAATTTTAGTTGGATCAACAATTCCAGCTTTGAACATGTCAACATATTTTGGATTTTGAGCAGTACTAGTTTGAGCATCGAAGCCATAAGTAGCATCATTTTTAGAAAGAACTTCATTAGCAACAACCGCGCCGTCAAAACCAGCATTTTCAGCAATTTGACGAATTGGAGATTGTAGAACTTTTCTAACAATATTGATGCCAGCTGTTTGATCTTCATTAGCACCTTTAACTTTATCTAAAGCACGAGTAGCAAAAAGTAATGCCGAACCGCCACCTGCAACAATACCTTCTTGCATTGCAGCACGAGTTGCAGCCAAAGCATCGTCAACACGGTCTTTTTTCTCTTTAACCGCAACTTCAGTTGTGCCGCCAACTTTAATAACAGCAACGCCACCTGAAAGTTTAGCTAATCTTTCTTGAAGTTTTTCACGATCATAGTCAGAAGTGGTTTCAGCAATTTGAGCTTTAATTTGAGCACAACGAGCTTTCACATCAACAGATTTACCAGCACCATCAACTATTGTTGTGTCTTCTTTAGTAATGATAATTTTCTTAGCTTGACCAAGTTCTTTTAAAGAAACAGTTTCAAGCTTCATGCCTAAATCTTCAGAGATCAATTGACCACCTGTTAAAGAAGCAAGATCTTCCATGGTGGCTTTTCTTCTGTCGCCAAACCCTGGAGCTTTTACCGCAGCAACTTTCAAGCCACCACGAAGTTTGTTTACAACCAAAGCTGCAAGAGCTTCACCTTCAACATCTTCAGCCACAATTAAAAGTGGTCTGCCAGATTGCACCACAGCTTCAAGCAATGGCACCATTTGTTGTAAGTTAGACAATTTTTTCTCGAATAAAAGAATGAAAGCATTTTCAAGTTCAACAGTCATTTTTTCAGCATTAGTTGCAAAATAAGGAGAAAGATAACCGCGGTCAAAATTCATTCCTTCCACAACATTAACTTCAAATTCCAAACCTTTAGCTTCTTCAACTGTAATTGGACTTTCTGGTCCAACTTTTTTTACAGCTTCAGCAATTTTGCTGCCAATTTCAAAATCGCCATTAGCAGAAATTGTTGCAACTTGAGCAATTTCTTCTTGATTGCTAACTTTTTTGCTCATTTTTGTAAGTTCTTTAAGAACCGCTTCCACAGCTAAATCAAGACCTCTTTTAAGATCCATTGGGTTAATTCCCGCTGCAACTGCTTTTGAACCTTCTTTCACAATTGCTTGAGCAAGAACTGTTGAAGTTGTTGTTCCGTCGCCCGCAACATCATTAGTTTTAGAGGCAACTTCTTTAATCATTTGCGCGCCCATATTTTGAAATCTGTCAGACAGTTCAATTTCTTTAGCCACAGTAACGCCATCTTTAGTGATGCGCGGTGCGCCAAATGATTTTTCAATTACCACATTACGACCTTTAGGCCCTAAAGTTACTTTTACTGCATTAGCAATAATATCTACACCTTCGCAAATTTTTGCGCGAGCTTCTGCTCCGAAAAGGATTTCTTTTGATGCCATGTTTGTTTACCTGTTTTTGTTGTTAATTGTTTAATTTTTTATTTTTACATCTTGTCGTTCTTACCCGTTAATCATTCTATCTCTTGTTATCTCAAATTCTCACTTGTTATCCCAGCGAAGGCGTGGATCCAGTGTGTGTTATCTTAAAAATTCTGGATCCCCGCCTTCGCGGGGATGACAAATTAAATAATAAGAGTAAAACAAATACCGAAAAGAATTGATCAATTACTACTCAATCACCGCTAAAATTGCTGATTCCTTCATCATGATCAACTCTTTACCATCAATCTTAATTTCAGCTCCACCCCATTTTTCAAATAGAACTTTGTTACCCTTTTTAACATCAAGAGCAATTAATTTGCCTGATTCATCTCTATTGCCATTACCAACAGCAACCACTATTCCCTCTGCTGGTTTTTCTTTAGCAGTATCTGGAATAATAATGCCTCCAGCAGTTTTGCTTTCAGCTTCAATGCGTTCAATAAGGACGCGGTCGTGCAAAGGTCTAATTTTATTAGCCATATTTTAAGAAAATTTAATTGATATTGAAAAGATTTTAAAACTTAAGAAATTCAAATTTGGTGTCATCCAACTGATAACAATGCTAATGTAGTAACTGTTAAAGTTTAAACAAGGGCAAAAAATAAATTTATTTCAACAACTCATCAAGTTTACCAGCCACATCCAAAGCACGCAAATCATCATAGCCACCAATATGCTTCTCATTAATAAAAATTTGCGGAACTGTTAAGCGTCCACCAGATTTTTTTATCATCTCATCTCTAATTACTTCATTGGTAATTTTAATTTCAGTGAAACTGGCATTCTTTTTTTCTAGAAGTGCTTTTGCCCTTACGCAATAAGGACAAACATCTTTGCTATAAATAATTATTTCTGACATTTGTTAACTAATAAGTGGTAGATTGATTGGAGATATTGCTTTGATATGAATCGTTATTGTAGTAAGTTGGTGGAACATAATATTGGTCAGCATCATAATTTGGATAAGCTGGCTGCGCTGGAAAAGCGTAAGGGTTAGAATAATTGCGAGAACCCCCGTAACCTTGTTGAGGATATTGGTTGTATGGCTGCTGATAAGCGGGTTGTTGATATTGAGGATAGGCAGGTTGACGATAATAATAATCTGGCGCAACTCTTACAGGAGCGTTTGGATTTGCAGCTACGACTGGTCTAGTTCCGTAATCGAATCCTGTTCTGTCGTAAAGATAAGGATCTTTGCTTGAACAAGAAGCAATAAACAAAATCACAAAAACTAATAAAATTTTTGATAAAGATAAAATATTTAAATTGGTATTTTGAAATCTTGTATTAAGCATTAAAAATTTGGAATTATAACTTTGAATCAGATTGAAGTACATTATCTCCATATCCGTATCCATATGGTGGAACATAATACTGGTCGTAGTCAGTAGGGTATCTCTGTGGCGATATTGCGTAGGGTCTACTGTAGTATCTTGAATTTGGTTTGTATGTTTTGTTAGGATAATGCGAATAGTTGTACTTTCTAGTGTCTTCGTAATAATCATCTTTAACACAAGATGAAGCAACAAACACAATAAAAAAGCAGATCAACGCTTTAAAATGGACTTCTAAAAAAACTTGGCAAAACTTTTTTAACATCATTTAATTTTTTCTTAAAACTCCCTCCTAAAAAAACTTTCTCGCCACAAAAAGGAGGGGGTTGTTAACTCTAGGCAAGGAATATATAAAAACAATAAGAGATTGCATAATTTACTTATTGCTTTTCACTATGTTCTAAAACATGACAACTTACCTGCAATATGACAAAACATACTGATCAGAAATTCATTTCCTATGCATTAAATTTGGCCAAGAAAAACCT
>CAMDRL010000086.1 GCA_945906835.1 Rickettsia typhi | reverse complement strand
TATTAAAAATCTTATCATAACACCTCCCTATTAATATTATTTAACTTATAACTGTCTCGCATTATTTTTATTACCTGATTCATTCTGCTTTTTCATTCTTTCAACAAAGCTCTGATCATTTGAATTTTCATTGATCTGCATAGCAATACCTTCAACCAAATTAATTGCATTCGATGTCATTGATGAGAACGGAACATTGCTGGCATTTTGCGCAACGGTAATACCAATCTGAGCAATATTTTCAACCAAAGTAATTGCAGTAGCCAGTGCTATTGATGGAGACGGAACATCGTTGGCATTTTTAGGACTACCAAACATCTCATGGGAAGACATAAATTCAAAAAACTTATTTGAAAGAACTTCTTCACTTTCTTTAATTAAATCAGGAAGTATTTTCTCATCACCAATAGCATGAGTGCATATTTTAAAATCATCTGGATTTTCTTCAAACAATTTTCTCATTTTAGACCGCTCCTCAGAAGAAAGTTTTCTAAGATCAGTTTCGTCATCAGTATCTTTGAGAGCCAAATAAGAATAAACTTGAGCAACCTTACCATCTTCAAACTTCTCAACAAAATGTTCCATCAAATCATCTTGTGGTGATCTCTCATGGATTTCTTTATTAATCTTAACCAATCTTTCAACCTCACCTAGTTCTTCACTATTTGCAGTGTTACTAACTATGTAAACATCATCACGATTTACCTCAACATTATTAACACCATCATCAGATTTTATAAAGCCTGAAGACATCTCAAATAGCTTTATAACACCTCTTGACAATAACGAATCAAATAATTTAAAAGCTTCTATTTTCAATTGAACCAAATCATCATGTGGAATACCCTGTTCACTTGAAACAGAATTATCAATTGGAGAGATTTTTTCAACTTCGTTAGAATCGGCATTCAACGCTTTTTCTCTTTCCATCACTGCAATCATTTTTTTAAGCTTTTGCTCTAACGCCGAAACATCCAGTTTCAATAACTTACCTTTCGCTATTTCGTTTTCTAATTTATCACGCGCACCCTGATCATAACCACTTTCCTCATTTTTTATATCAGAAATATTGAACTCAACCTTTTGAGCTTCCACAAATTCTGGATCATCTTTCGCACTTACAAATGTTGCTTCCGAATTTCCACTTAAGGCAATCTTTTTCATTAACTGCTCTTCAACAGCCCTAATTGTATCTATATCATCTTGCGACATTCCTGATAATAAAGTTGGCTGATTATCTAAGTTAGATGCTGACATAATTAATTTCTTTTAATGTTTAAAATGCCTAGTTTCAATGAAATAAAGCGCGATGCCTTTTTCATTAGCTTTGGCGATAACTTCTTCGTCACGAATTGAACCTTTTGGTGCAATTATTGCCTTTATACCATATTTTGAAGCAATGTCAATATTATCATCAAAAGGAAAAAAGGCATCAGAAGCTAAAAAACCACCTTTAGCTTTATCAACCACAACTTCTCCATCTAAAAATTCTGCAGCTTTTTTACAAGCAATTTCACAAGCATCAACTCTGCTGGTTTGACCAGCGCCCAAGCCAACCGTTTGAAAATCTTTAACCACCACAATTGCATTTGATTTAACATGTTTACAAATTGACATAGCAAAAATTAATTGCTCAATTTCAATTTCGCTTGCAGCAGTTTTACTTGCTTTAACTAAATCATTTTTAGTAATTATTTTTTGATCTAAATCTTGTGTTAAAAAACCACCAGATATTGATTTTACTTGCATGGCATTAGATTTTTTGAAATCAGCAATCAAAACTCTGAGATTCTTTTTCGCTGCTAGAATTTCAGTAGCTTTTGCGTCAATTTCTTTAGCAATAATTACTTCATAAAACATTTTAGAAAGTTCAACAGCTAAAGCTTCATCAATTTTTCCATTCAATGCCACAATTCCACCAAAAGCACTTTTTGGATCTGCTGCTAAAGCTTTTTTGTAAGCTTCGTTTAAATTAGCACCAGAAGCCACGCCGCAAGGATTAGCGTGCTTAATAACGGCGCAAGCTGGCACAGAAAATTCCATCACCAAATTATAAGCAGCGTCAGAATCATTTAAATTATTGTAGCTAAGTTCTTTGCCTTGAAGCTGTTTGGCATTAACAATTCCAGACTCTGTATTTGAATAAAGCGCGGCTTTTTGATGAGAATTTTCGCCGTAACGAAGTGATTGTTTTAAATGACCTTTAAGCGTAAATTCTTCTTTTGCTCCAGTAAAATAATCAGCAATCGCCACATCATATTCAGCAATTCTTTTGAAAGCTTGCGCCGCAGCATTTTTTCTAAATTCATAAGAAGTGAAATTAGAATTTTTTTCCATTTCAGCAATCAAACTTTGATAATCAGAAGCATCTGTAATTACAGTTTTATATGCGAAGTTCTTAGAAGCCGAACGCACCATCGCTGGCCCACCAATATCAATATTTTCAATTATTTCTTCTTCGTCAGATGTTTTAGCCAATGTTTCAACAAATGGATAAAGATTAATAACAAGCAAATCAATTGATTCAATTCCATGTTGTTTTGCCGCTTCAACATGTTCCTTATTATCTAAAACAGCCAACAACGCGCCGTGAACTTTTGGATGTAATGTTTTTACTCTACCATCCATCATTTCAGGAAAACCTGTAAATTCAGAAATATCTTTATTGATAATTCCATTTTGCGTTAAAAGTTTTGAAGTTCCACCAGTTGAAATTATTTCAACACCTTTTGAAACCAAGCATTTAGAGAGTTCAACAATTCCTGATTTATCTGAAACTGAGATTAAGCAACGAGTTATTTTTTGTAAATTTTGCATTTTTTTGAGCTAAATGTTTATTTAATTGTCATTTTGAATTTAATTGTCATTGTGAACGAAGTGAAGAATATTTTACAAACTAAAGAGATCTTTCGCTCAAGATGACACTATTATTTGTAGAATTTTTTGAAAACCTTCCTCAATCGATAAATTACCATTATCAATTACAACCGCGTCAGCAGATATTTTAAGAGGAGATTCAGCGCGATTAAAATCATTTTCATCACGCTTTTTTAACTGATTTAAAATTTCATCATAAGAAACTTTATCACCTTTTTTAATCAACTGATCAAATCTTCTTTGAGCCCTAATTTCAACATCAGCAGTTATAAAAAATTTATAATTAGCATTTGGGCAAATTACCGTCGTAGTATCTCGCCCATCAAGCAGGCAGCCATTTTTATCTTTCACCAAAAAACTCTTCTGAAAATCAAAAAGTGTTTCGCGCAATTTTGAATTTTTAGCAATCACAGACGCAACCGCCCCAACTTTTTCACTAAATAATTCTTCCAATTCCAAATCTTCTTCAGAAATATTTTTAACTAAATCAGCAATCTCATTTTCAAAATCATCCACATCAATTTTCCTCTCCATCACGCGCCAAGCAACAAGGCGATAAAGCGCACCCGTATTAAGATAAGGCAAGCCAAAATGCAGCGCAATTCTCTTAGCCAAGGAACCCTTCCCTGAAGCCGAAGGTCCATCAATTGCGATTATTAAAGGTTTGGTCATAAATAATTATGATTTTTTATTTGTATTTGAGTTTGAACCAAACTCAATCTTTCTTAACGAAGATTCCACAAAAAAATCTTCGATTGTTTGTTTAGTAATTGATATAAAATCTGATATCTCTTGATGTAAACACTGTTAGCTAATTATTTTATCCCATATTTAGCCCTGTTTTTGCTTATTTTTTGACAAAATTATTCAAAATATATCCAAATATTTATCATAATTTTGTCAAAAAAGCGCTAAAGACATGTCAAAATCTGTGCTAAAAATAATTAGCTAACAGTGTCTAATAATTGCCATCTTTTGGCAGGCTCTTTCTAAAACCCAGTGGGTAAATTAAAAATCCAACATAAACTAATTGATTTTGTTAACAACAAATAAAATCAATTATGAACATAGAACAATTATTCTCTGTAGCACTTGGAATTGTATATCCGCGGTATATTAAGTCCGTTAATTTTGATTCTGTTAATAAAAAATTAGATATTGAAGGGCGCCTCTAAAAATCCCCCCAATCCCAACCCCACTCCAAATTCAAAACTCTTCACTCGCTAAAAAAAGATCGTAAAAGCTCCGCCGGTGCAAAACCCTTCGATGTAATCCTGATGTTTAAAATTCTAGTTCTGCAACAACTAAACAACCTCTCTGACGACCGCATCGAATATCAAATTCAAGACCGTGTTTCCCTCATGCGCTTTCTTGGTCTTGGTTTTGCGGATAAAATTCCTAACGCAGGAGAAACTCCAAGCCAGTGGAAGAAAGAAGAAAATAAATCAATGCTGCGTCAAAAGGATGTTGACGCCAGATGGTTCAAAAAGAATGAAGAAAAATATTATGGATATAAAAGTCACATCAATGCCGATCAAACTCACAAACTGATTCACGCCTACAAAGTGACAACAGCCTCACTTCACGACAGTCAGGTGCTTGAAGAATTATTCGATCATACAATTGAAGAAGAAACTGGTAAAAAGAGAGATGCTTTTGCCGACAGTGCTTATCGATTGGAAGAGAAAGAGGCTCTGTTGCTTGCTCTCAACATCGAAAGTCAAATTTGTGAAAAAGGATCAAAAAATCATCAACTCACAGCGGAGCAAAAACTCTCCAACACCAAAAAATCAAAAGTTAGATCAAGAGTTGAACATATTTTTGGCGCCCAAGCCCACATGGGAAGGTGCTTCACCAGAACAATAGGAATTCTTCGCGCTGAGGTGAAGATTGGAATGATGAATTTGACTTACAACATGGTGCGCTTATACCAAATCCCATTTATAATTCCATATAACTAACCCTACAAACACTCCCAATAATTTCTGGCGTTAATGTCTTAACAAATCTACAAACCGCATTCTCCAATTCACGAAGAGTTTTATAGATCCTGTTCTTAATGGTATGATCCTTGATATATTGCCAGAGCTTCTCAGTTGGGTTTAGTTCTGGTGAATATGGAGGCAAAATTATGATTCTGATATTCTTTGGCAATATCAATTTTCCTGATTTGTGCCAACCAGCTCCATCCATTACTATAGCTATTTTCTTGTCCTGATTTACTTTAGAGAACTCTGCCAAGAAAATATTCATACAATCAATGTTGACTGATGGTAGCAGAAGCGTGAATTCTTTGCCTGTTTTTGGACTGATGGCGGAATATAAATAAAAGTTTTTATAGCCCAGTTTAATTTTAACTGGAGTCCTGATTCCAGTTTTAAACCATCCATGCCCAATCTTGCTATGAGTGCCAAATCTGCTTTCATCCATAAACCACAATTCCTCATCTGCCTTTACTTCATTTTGAAGATTTTTTTTTAAATTCCTCAGCTGCTTTTTTATCTTGTTTGTAATGAGATTTTCTGGGAGTAATGTAGGAGAAACCTACCTCTTTCATAGCTCTGTGAGTTGTTGATCTTGAAACATTTAGGTTAAAATATGTTTTAAGTTTTTGATGTATTTTATCAACTGAACAATTTGAATCTAACTCCAGCCATTTCTTAATTTTATCTTTATGACTCTGTTTTAACTTTATTCCTCCCTGATGTTTAGCTTTGTTGATCAAAGATCTGTAGTCATCTTTTTCAAGTTTTACTGTCCATTTGTGAATTGAGGTAATATCAATATCAAATATTTCCGATACTTTTTTTGCACCGTGTTTATAGGAAGCCATTATAGCTTTTAGCTTATTGGCGGCAGTGCCACGAGATTGTAATTGAATCAATCCATTTTTGGCTTTTTCGTATATCGCTTTGTTAATAATAGTTTTGGGCATATCTAACTGTTTTGATTAATAAAAATAACAATTAGAACTTTAATATATTGGTGATATAAATTCAATTAGTATATGGAATTATAAATGGGATTTGGTAT
>CAMDRL010000085.1 GCA_945906835.1 Rickettsia typhi | reverse complement strand
AAAGCCTTTCTCACAATAGAAAACTTCATTTCCAACAATGTTGCTTATTGCCACAGAAATTGACTCTTTTTTACCAGAAGCGTCAATGTGTTCTAAGGCAATTGCTACTGTAAAATGTGGGTCAGAGCGCGAAAGGTTTCCAAGTCCATCAATCGGAAAAATTGTGTAAGAATATTCAGCATCTTTCTTATTAATGACTTTCTCACCATCAGAAAAAATTAAATTATATTCTGGACGAAATCTTAGTAAATCTTCTGCCAAAGTTTGTTTAACTTTATTGTAACAAGCATTGGCAAATTTTGTGGCTGAAATTGGATTACTTTGTAAATTTTCAAGCTCTATGAAATCTCTAGGCATGCGTCCAGCAGCTTTTTCAATAGCCTTAATAATGATGTTTAAATTTGCGCTATATCTCATGCTCTAATAATTTCTTGGTTGCAATGACAAGTTAAGTTCTGGAATTTTAGATGTTACTCTGACTCTCTTGGTAGAAAATTCCAATCTATTTTCTAATAAATTTTTCAAATAAACCAAACTATGACATAAAAACTCTTTGTCATCTCTTTGCGGAAAATCGCTGCGATAATGCGCCCCACGACTTTCTTTGCGATTGAAAGCTGCAAAAGCAGTGGCTAAAGAATTTAATAATAAATTTTCTAATTCCAAATAGCTTACTAACTCATCATTCCAGAGCAAGCTTTTGTTTTTAATGACAATATTTTGAAATGATTTAGAAATTTCATTAAGCTGCTGCAAATGTTGAAATAAAAGCTCTTGATTACGAAAAACTCCTAAATTTTTTTCATTAGCTTCTTGTAAATTCTTTTTTAGCTCGAAGATGTTAACAAAACCCTCTTTATAATCCGTATTCCCTTCCTTGCCATCCCCATTACTTCCCTTGTCATCCCCGCGAAGGCGGGGATCCAGTGTTAACTTTGAAGATTCTGGATCCCCGCATTCGCTTGGATGATAAGGGGAGTGCTTAGGATGATATGGAAAGAGCTTGGTTTTCAAATTCTCAATTTTCTTAGTCGCAATTTTTTCAACAGCCAAAGCGTTACTTTTAATAATTTTACCTAAAGCTTTTTGACCAGCAATTTTACCAAAAACAATCAAATCAAGTAAAGAATTACATCCCAAACGATTAGCTCCATGCACTGAAACACAAGCAGACTCGCCAATTGCCATCAAGCCAGCAATTTCTCTTTCACCATCAATAACCATGCAATCAAGATTAGTTGGAATGCCGCCCATAGTATAATGAGCTGATGGCGAAACGGGAATTAAGTCTTTCTTTATATCAATTTGCTTATGGTTGTTTCTAACAAAATTTTTAATCAACTCAACCACCCCGGGAAGCTTATTTTGCATAACATCGTCGCTTAAATGACGCAAATCAAGATGTAGAAAATTTTTATTTTTTCCACAACCATTTCCTTTCTGAATTTCCGTAGCCATAGCCCTTGCAATCACATCTCGAGAAGCCAATTCCGTCATTTTTGGAGCATATTCTTTCATGAAACGCTCACCTTTTCCATTCAACAGATAAGCGCCCTCACCTCTTGCAGCTTCGGTAATTAAAAATCCACAACCAAAAATACCAGTAGGATGAAATTGCACAAATTCCATATCTTGCAAAGGCAAACCTTCTTTAAAAACAAGAGCAGAACCATCGCCAGTACAGATTACAGATGAGGTGGTATTTTGATATATTTGACTATATCCACCAGTTGCAATAATGGTTAATCCACTTTCAAAAATGACCAATTCACCAACATTTAAATCAATAGCCAAGCAACCGTAACAAGTTTTTTTATCATCAACTAAAAGATCACTTACAAAAAATTCGCTGAAAAATTTTATGCCTTTCTCCAAAGCTTTTTCGTAAAGGCTATATAAAATTGTATGACCAGTTTTATCTTTGGAATAACAAGCGCGATAAGCAACATCACCTTTTCCAAAATTTTCTGTTTGCCCACCATAAGCGCGTTGGGCAATCTTTCCAGCATTGTCACGAGAAAATACCACGCCCATTTTTTCAAGATCAAGAATAGCTTCAGAAGCTTTTTTGCATAATATTTCCACAGCATCCACATCTGTTAAATAGTCGCCACCTTTTATAGTATCAAAAGCATGCCATTGCCAATTATCTTCTTGAACATTGCTTAAGGCTGCATTAATGCCACCTTTAGCAGCAACAGTGTGGCTATTAAGCGGCATAACTTTGCTTATAATTGCAATATTTTTAATACCAAATTGCGCGCAAGACAAAGCCGCCATCAAACCAGCTCCACCAGAGCCGATGATTATAACATCAAATTGCTTTTTTGTGATTTTTAAATTCACTAATTAATATGTTTTGGGTTTATTTTTTAAATTAGGTAATCAATCTTATTAAAATATAAAAATACATAATGCTAGTCTAATAATTCTATTCTTCTGTTGTCATCCCTGAGCTCAGCAAAAGATCTCATGAGATATTCAAAACTAAAGAGATCCTTCGCTAAACTCAGGATGAAAATGATACAGCTTTGAATAATAGAATAAAGAATAACAACATAATCTCAAACTTTGATCAAAATTATATTTTGCGCTTACAACGAAGAGCAAAGCCTACCAGAATTCATCACTAACCTAACTCACGAGTTAAAAAGTTTGAATCGTGAGTTTGAGATTATAGCTTGTCTTGATGGCAGTCAAGATGGCTCTCTGCAATTTTTAATAAATTCGCGAAAACTTTACCCTATTAAAATTTTAGAAATCAAAAACCAAAGAGGTTTAGGATTAGCTTATAAAAGACTGTTTTTACATGTAATAAAAAACTCTTCCGATGAAGATTTAATAATTTCACTTGATGCTGATAATACTCACAATCCCTTGCAAATAAAAGAAATGATTGAGCATTATGAAAAAAATTCTCTCGATTTTTTAGTTGCCGCACGCTTTTGCAGTAACAGCGTTATGAGAAAATTTCCACTTCATCGCCAATTTATCAGCAAGTCAATTTCAATTTTATTGCAAATTTTATTTCCAATTAAAAAAATTTCTGACACTGACTTAAAAGACTATACTAGTGGTTATCGTATTTACAAAGCAGAAAAATTAAAAAAACTTTTCACAATTCTTCAGGATAATTTTATAACCGAACCTGAATTTACTTATACTTGCGAGCTACTTATAAATCTATCTAGACTTAATTTAAGAGTTGATGAAATAGCCATTTTTTATGATTACGATAAAAAAATTGGTAAAAGCAAATTACGCATTTTTAGAAACTTTAGAAGGTTGATAATTCTACTAATTAAACAAATTCCAATCAAAAAACTTCCAAAATATTTTTTATAATTTAAATATACACCCTTTAATTTTAAAAAGTTCTAAAAATTTCCCAATTTTCTAATATATTATGACACAAAAAAGAAGAGTAGTTGTTACTGGACTTGGGGCAATTACGCCACTTGCTGCAACAGTTGAATCTACATGGAAAAAACTTATTAATGGCGAATCTGGTATTGGCAAGATTTCAATTTTTGACGCTGAAGCTGTAGAATCTCCATGCAAAATTGCTGGAGAAGTAAAATATGGCACTGAAGGTGATTTGTTTAATATTGATAAATTTATTGATGTAAAAGAACAAAGAAAAATGGATCGCTTCATTCATTTCGCAGTTGCTGCTGCAGAAGAAGCAATTTCTGATTCAGGATGGAAACCTGAAGGCGATGAACAAAGATATAGAACTGGTGTTATGATTGGATCTGGCATTGGCGGCTTACCATCGATTGAAAGAACAACACTTCACATAAAAGAAAAAGGTATTAGAAAAATCTCTCCTTTTTTCATTCCTGCCAGCTTAATTAATTTAGCTGCTGGTCAAGTTTCAATTAAATATGGTTTTATGGGTCCAAATCATGCTTTGGTTACCGCTTGCGCAACTGGCACTCACGCCATTGGTGACTCAGCTCGTATGATTGAATATGGCGATGTTGATGTTATGGTTTGTGGTGGCGCAGAATCAACAATTTGTGAATCTGGTATTGGTGGATTTGCAGCACTTCGCGCTCTTTCAACAAATTTTAATGATAATCCAACTGTCGCTTCAAGACCTTGGGATAAAGACCGTGATGGCTTTGTTATGGGCGAAGGCGCTGGAATTCTTGTTCTTGAAGAATACGAACATGCTAAAAAAAGAGGTGCTAAAATTTATGCTGAAGTAATTGGTTATGGAATGTCTGGTGATGCTTATCACATCACCGCTCCTGAAAGCTCTGGTAGGGGCGCAACTTATGCAATGCAACTTGCTTTAAAAAATGCTCAACTAAATCCAGAAGCCATTGATTACATTAATGCTCACGGGACTTCAACACCACTTGGTGATGAAATTGAAGTTGGATCAGTAAAAAAAATATTTAAAGATCACGCTTACAAACTTTCAATGTCTTCAACAAAATCAGCAATTGGTCATTTACTTGGCGCCGCTGGAAGTGTAGAAGCAATTTTCTCAATTTTGGCAATCAGAGATAATATCGCTCCGCCAACACTTAACTTGGATAATCCTTCTGAAAGTTGCGATCTTGATTTAGTTGCTAAAACAGCAAAATCTAAAAAAATTGATGCAGTTATGTCAAATTCATTTGGATTTGGCGGAACAAATGCCTGCATCATATTAAAAAGAATATAAAGACAATTATTACTTGAATGCGTAAACAAATTATCACCAATATCTGCGCTACTTTCTCAGTAATTATATTTTGTTACTTCATTATAATTTTGTGCGTTATAATGTATTTTAACGCTCCTAATAGTTATCATCGTGAAGATAAAAGATTTATTATCGAAAGTGGTATGACCCTTAGGCAAGTTGTTGAAAAACTTCATAGCGAACGAATTGTCAAAAACCCAGAGGCATTTTTATATATATCTCAAGTCATAAAAGGCATTGATCCAAAAGTCCGTTATGGCGAATATTTTTTTGAAAAAAATATCTCATATTACAAAATTTTGCACAAGATGGTAAAAGGCTACAATTGGTTTAGAAAAATTACCGTTGCAGAAGGTCTTTCTACAAAATCAGCCATTGATATCATTTATAGATCACCGGGTTTATTGGGGCAGATGCCAGAAAATATTACCGAAGGCTCTCTTTTACCAGAAACTTATTTCTATTCTTACAATGACACCAAAGCTGGAGTTATAAAAAGAATGCAAACCGATATGCAGAAAGCTATTGATGATCTTTGGGAAAAAAGAGATTTAGCAATTCCTGTAAAAACTAAAGAACAAGCTTTAATTTTGGCTTCAATTGTTGAAAGAGAAGCAGGCTCACCAGTAGAAATGCCAAAAGTTGCTTCGGTTTTCACCAATCGTCTTAGAAAAAATATGAAGCTACAATCGGATCCAACTATTATTTATTCTTTCACTTTCGGAAATAAAAATCTTGAGAGACCAATTAGAATGAGCGATATTCATAATGGATCTAAATACAACACTTACAATATTTACGGATTACCTCCAACTCCAATTTGCAATCCTGGTTTAGCTTCAATTAAAGCGGTGTTAAACCCACCTCAAACTGATTATTTATATTTTGTTGCCAGTGGTAACGGAGATCATCTTTTTTCTTCGAATATCAAAGATCACAATGAATATGTGGCAAGATATCGCAACTTCATGCAAAAAAAAGCAAATCCTCAACCTTCTGCAACCACAACCACAAATACAACCACATCTCCTGTAGAACAAGTAGTTCCAGCTTCAAATTAAAAGCTGGCTTTGAAAGAACCTTCGATTTTACCTTGGTACAATCGAAGGGTAACATCGTGTTTGCATTAAAGAGTTTAATTTAACTCCTTTCCATATAACACTTTTAAGATAGATGAATTCCAACCTCAACAACACAATCAAACTACAACAAATTGCCTCTAATCCTAAGAATTCAGCTTGGGTTTTTGCTTCTGCTGGTTCTGGAAAAACTAAAGTGCTGGTTGATCGCGTTTTAAGA
>CAMDRL010000084.1 GCA_945906835.1 Rickettsia typhi | reverse complement strand
GTATTGTTGGATGATTTGCAACAGCGCCACTATAGATTTAATATAAATCATCCTCCTCTTGAGGGAGGGTCGATGAGCGAAGCGAATCGGGGAGGGGTTCTCGTCAAGAACTCAAATTTTGTTACCCCTCCTCGAAGCTGCTAAAGCAGCTTCGATCCTCCCTCAAGGGGAGGATTATTTAGACCGAATCTGTATATAGTTAGTTAACAGTCTCCTTGAGCTACCCCCGTACCTCATTGCTGGTCGGCATTTGTAATGCCGACTTATGTTTATTAAAATTAGAAAAGTTAGAAAATCTAAAATTTTAGCAAACAAAGGTCGGGTTTGCAAAACCCGACCAGCACTATTGCTTTGCAAACATCTCACAAAGCCCACTAATTCTACATTCCTCACATTTTGGCTTCCTTGCCTGACAAACATATCTTCCATGCAAAATCAACCAATGATGCGCATGATTCATCCATTTTTTAGGAATTGCCTTCAACAAAGCTAACTCAGCCTTCAAAACATCAGGTTCATTCACAAATCCAATTCGATTGGAAACCCTGAAAACATGAGTATCAACCGCCATTGTTGGATGTCCAAAAGCGCAATTTAAAATCACATTAGCAGTTTTTCTGCCAACTCCCGGTAACTTTTGTAATGCCTCAAAATCTTCTGGCACTTCAGAATCATGTTCTTTGATTAAAATTTCCGATAAGGCAATGATGTTTTTAGCCTTACCGTTGTAAAGCCCAATAGTGTTAATGTATTTCTTTAATTTCTCTTCGCCAAGTTTTAGCATTTTTTGTGGTGTATCCGCAATTTTGAAAAGTGCTTTAGTAGCCTTATTCACACCAATATCCGTGCTTTGCGCCGACAAAACAACGGCAACCAAAAGCGTGTAATTATTGCTGTAAATTAACTCAGTTTTGGGATGAGGATTTTCTTTTTGCCAAATTTCAAAGATTTGATCAATTTTCTTTTTATTCATTTTTTTAAAAAATTTGTTTTAAAAATAATATCTTCGCTTTAGGTTCTGTATAATTGCAGATGTTAATCAAATTTAAATTTCCTAAAAAATCCAAATGAATTTTCAAAATCTTAAAAAACATCCAACTGATAAGGTTCATTTTATTGGCTTGGGTGGCATTGGTATGAGTGCTTTAGCCTTTATTTTACGAGATAAAAAAGTTGCAGTACAAGGCTCTGACATGTCAGAAAATTATCTTACGCCAAAATTGCGCGATAAGGGAGTTGAATATTTTGTTGGTCATAAAAAAGAAAATATTAACGATAATGTGGTTTTAGTGGTTAAAACTTCAATCATTAAAGACAATAATCCAGAAATTATTACTGCTCAGGAAAAAAATATTCCAATTATCACCAGAGCCAATTTATTGGCGCAAATTATGGCTGATAAAAAAGGTATTACAATTGCTGGAACTCACGGTAAAACCAGCACCACAGCCATGGTATCTTTAATTTTAGAAATTGCTGATCTTGATCCAACTGTAATAAATGGCGGTGTCATTCATTATTTTGCCAGCAATTCAAAAAGCGGCAAAGGTGAATATTTAGTTGCTGAATCTGATGAGTCAGACGGCAGTTTTGTGGAATTGCCAAGTTTTATTGGGGCTGTTACCAACATTGAGCCAGAGCATTTGGAGTTTAAGGGATATCAGGGTAGTTTTGATGTTCAAAAATCTTATTTTGAAAGATATATTTCACAAATACCAGCGCAAGGAGCTTGTGTTTTATGCATTGATGACAAAGAAGTAAAAAATCTTTATGAGAAATTAAAAGATAAGAAAAACAATCTTATTACTTATTCAATAAAAGATGATAGCGGAGATGTAGATTTAAGGGCAAAAAATATCAAAATGGATGCTAAAGGATTATCATTTGATGTGCAGTTTAAAGATGGTCACGAAATAAAAGATATTAAAATGCCAGTATATGGTTTACACAATGCCAGCAATGCTTTAGTGGCAATTGCAATTGCAAAATTCCTAAAAATTTCTGATGAAAAAATCAAGAAAGCTTTAGCAATTTTTGATGGTGTTAAACGCAGATTTACCAAAGTTGGCGAATATAATGGAGTTGTGATAATTGATGATTATGCACATCATCCAACAGAAATTAAAGTGGTTTTAAAAACCGCTCGCGCTTTGTCTAAAGGCAAAGTTTATGCAGTTTTCCAGCCTCACAAATATAGCAGAGTTAAAGATTTATTTAATGAATTTTGTAATTCCTTTAATGATTCTGATTTTGTGATTGTTGCTGATGTTTATTCAGCGGGACAAGATGTAATTGCGGGCGCCACTCAAGATGATTTGGTAAGAGGAATTGAAAAATCTGGTCATAAAAATGTTATAAAATTATCTAGTGAGAAGAATTTAGCTAAAGTTTTGAAAAGCAGAATCAAAGCTGATGATATGATAATTTGTCTTGGCGCTGGAACCGTTACTTATTGGGCAGCACAGCTTGCAGAACAATTGAAAAATGCATAAATAGATGACTAAAAAAGTTTCCAAAACTTTTACAATTAAAAGTTTTAATAATGCTGAAGATATGATGGTGGCTTATCCTTTGGTGAAGCAGATGTATAAGGATATGGATTTACCAACTTACAAATCCTACATAGAAGAGATGATAAAAACTAACAGCTTTAAAATGATTGCTGCTTTTGATGGAGATGAAATTATTGGTGCTTGCGGATATTGGGTGTTTTTAATGCTTTATTGCGGGCGTTACATTCAAATTTCAAATTTAGTGGTGGATGAAAAAAGCCGCAATCTTGGAGTTGGAAAAATGATGATGAATCATATTGAAGAGCTTGCTAGAAAGCTGGAATGTAAAAAATTTGTTTTAGATTCTTACACTGAAAATAAGAAGTCTCATTCGCTTTATTTTCGTGAGGGTTTTTATATTCGCGGGTTTCATTTTATGAAGGATTTGTAGTATTACGCTTTTAGTCCCCATCCTTATTAAGGAGGGGTTAGGGGAGGTGCTCGTCACAGAATCGTATTTTAAAGACATAAAAAACAATCACAAACCACCAAATGCCAAAAATAAAAATTGCCAGCTTTAATGTAAACTCCGTAAAAGCCCGCCTTCCATCCTTACTTTCTTGGTTAAAAAATTCCAATCCCGACATCGTTTGTTTGCAAGAACTTAAATGTTTAGAAAAAGACTTCCCCTTCGAAGCTTTATTTGACGCTGGTTACAATGCTGCTGTATCTGGGCAAAAAACCTACAATGGCGTGGCAATTTTATCTAAATTTAAGATGGAAGATGTGGCTAAAGAATTGCCCATGTTAGATGATTCAATTGATGAACAAGCTCGCTACATTGAAGCTGTAATTCCAATTCACGGAACTGCAATTCGTGTATCTTCAATTTATGTACCAAATGGTGGTGGTGAAATTTTACCTAATCAAAATTTAACCAACACAGAAAAATTCCGTTACAAATTAAAATTTTTTGATCGTTTAAATGCACATTTAAAGCAACTTGCCACTTATGATGAAATTCAAGTTTTTGGTGGTGATTACAATGTTGCGGTTGAAGAAATTGATGTTTTTGATCCTAAAAGTTTTGCAGGACAAGTTTGTTTTCATGAGTCTGAACGCCAAAAATTTCGCTCACTTTTAAATTTAGGTTTGGTTGATTCTTATCGCGCTCAAAATCAAGAAAGTCAGGCGTTTAGCTGGTGGGATTATCGCGGTGGATCATGGCAACATAATAAAGGTTTGCGCATCGATTATCTTTTAACCTCACCTTTAGCTTCCGACAAAATCATCGCCACAACAATTGAAGATAAAGGTGTGCGCGATCAAGAAAAAGCCTCAGACCATTGCCCTGTTTGTGTTGAGTTAGAAATTTAAAGAAGTTTCTGAATAGATTTTTAAAACCTTAATTCGCGAAGTATTCCCACGCAAAATTTCAATTTTAGATTTTGGGATTTTAAAAGTTTTGGAAAGAAACTTTATTAGTTCTTCATTTGCCTTATCATCTTCAAGAACTGCGCAAATATTGATTTTTAAATGTTCTTGATTTTTCTTATCAATAAACACCTCACCAGTTTTATTTTTAGAAGAATTCGGCGTTACTTTTGCAAAAAGTAAAAAATAATCCGAATTCTTCTGCAAAAAAGACATCTAACTTACTAAGTCTTGCAAAGCTCTAACTTCAAATTGGCAATCAATATTTTTATAAGCTTCAATTGCGTCAACTAAAGCTCTGGCACCAGAAATTGTGGTGCTGTAAGTAATGCCTTTCATTAAAGCGGTGCGGCGAATTGAAAAACTATCTTTAGTGGCTTGTGCGCCTTCAGTGGTGTTAATTACCAATGAAATTTCTTTGCGTTCAAGCATGTCAACCACATGTGGCTTATCTTCAGTAATTTTATTCACAATTGTCACGGCAATATTATTCTCAGCTAAAAATTTTGCCGTGCCCCTTGTGGCAACAATATTAAAGCCAATTGTAATTAATTTTTTAGCAATTTCTGGCAGATGTTTTTTATCAGAATCTTTTACCGAAATAAATGCTAATCCAGAAGTTGGAAGCCCTGAGCCAGCAGCAACTTGAGCTTTAGCAAAGGCTAAAGGAAAAGAAATATCAATTCCCATAACTTCACCTGTGGATTTCATTTCAGGGCCTAAAATTGTGTCAGTATTGCTAAATCTGGTGAAAGGAAAAACCACTTCTTTTACTGAAAAATAATTCAGTTTTTTCTCTTTTAATTTGAAATCTTTTAACTTGGCGCCAACCATAATTAAAGAAGCAATTTTGGCAATTTGAATGTTAGTTGCTTTCGCCACAAAAGGCACAGTACGAGAAGCTCTTGGATTAACTTCTAAAACATAAACCACGCCATTTTGAACGGCATATTGCACA
Organism: Rickettsia typhi; assembly: GCA_945906835.1. Classification (GTDB taxonomy): domain Bacteria; phylum Pseudomonadota; class Alphaproteobacteria; order Rickettsiales; family UBA1997; genus UBA2645. The sequence continues at coordinate 1,201 of CAMDRL010000084.1, read as the reverse complement.
TTCATTAAACCTTTTACATTCAAGGCTAAAGCCATTTTCACAGTGGCTTTCTTGATTTCTTCAATAACTTCTTGAGATAAAGAGTAAGGTGGAATTGAGCAAGCAGAGTCACCAGAGTGAATACCAGCCTCTTCAACATGCTGCATAATTCCCGCCACAAAAACTTCTTCACCGTCGCATAAAGCATCAACATCAACTTCAACTGCATCAGTTAAAAATTTATCAAGCAAAAGCGGACCACTTTCAAAAACTTCAGAATATTCAACTAAATATTTCATTAAATAGCCTTCATCATAAATAATCGCCATGCCTCGCCCACCAAGCACATAAGAAGGTCGAACTACTACAGGAAAGCCAATTTCATTAACTTGTTCAATTACCTGTTTTGTAGAATAGGCAATGTAATTTTGAGGTTGATTTAATTCTAATTTTTGTAGAAGTTTTTTGAAACGATCACGATCTTCAGCTAAATCAATCATGTCTGGCGAAGTGCCGATAATAGGAATATTTTCATCTTGTAAAAACTTGGCAAGACCAAGAGGCGTTTGACCTCCAAACTGAACATTAACTCCCAGCAATTCACCATTAGTCATTTCTTTTTTGATCAGCTCAATAGTGTCTTCTGCTGTTAAAGGCTCAAAATAAAGGCGATCAGAAGTGTCATAATCAGTTGAAACTGTTTCAGGGTTGCAATTAACCATTATGGCTTCAATGCCGACTTCTTTCAAAGCAAAAGCACAGTGAACACAAGTGTAATCAAACTCAATTCCTTGCCCAATGCGGTTTGGGCCACTTCCTAAAATTACAACTTTTTTTCTGTTAGTAGGATTTGATTCGCAAGATGATAGGTTGTTTTCTTCTGACATTTTTTGAGCTATTTTGGAAAAATTAAGAAAAGTTTTGATTTTGGTATGTTAAAAGAATAAATTTTATTCTAAAGAATTTTATCTAACTTATCAAAATTATATCTTTTTATGAGACTATCGTAAATTTAAATTCCTAAAAATTTTTTATAAAAAAATCCAATCATCAAATAAAATCAGAATTTAAGCTTTTATTCCTGATATTCTTCTAATTTTTTGACCTATTTTTTAACCTTTTAAGCCATATTTTTAGGACTTTTGGCTAAATATTCGTAAGGGACACAAAAATCCTTCACTTTTTCTTTATGTTGCAAAACTGATTTTTTGATCTTCAAGTT
>CAMDRL010000083.1 GCA_945906835.1 Rickettsia typhi | reverse complement strand
ATATACTCCGATTTTATCGCATGTTGCTGCTCCATACCTAATATTATCTACTCTAGATATCGCTATTTGTGCAGGGCAAGGAAGGGCTTTTTTATCAAGTAAATAAGCCCCTAAAGCCTTGTAAATATCATTAATACGCTTCTGCGAAGTTTCAGCTTTTATGTTGTTAATTTTGTTTATAGAAACCGTTAAACCACCAGCTATTAATATTGATACAATTAAAATTACAATTGAGAACTCAATTAAACTAAAAGCTGATTCGTGATTTTTTTTGAAAATTTTTTTTAGGAAAAAAGATTTCATAGGTTTTTATGTTTGTTTTGAATCTGGCTTAGACACTGTTAGCTAACAGTGTCTAGTAAATATAATTCATTTTAGAAATTTATTGTAGTTAAATCACTCCTCTAACTTACTGGGAGTTCTTAAACCCTCTTTTTCAAAGATAACTAAAAGCGGTAAACCCTCTTTGAAAAAGAGAATGGATCAAAATTCTTTATCATCTTGAGATTGACAAGAATCAATAGCCCCATCCTCCCAAACTCCGAAAGGTCCACATTTTTTTGTAGGATAAACTACAGTTCCGTTATAATTAGTTGCACTTCTATCGCAAGCAATTAAAGAAACCGCAACTTGTCCGTAATCTGTTTCTAACCAAGTTGCAGTATTAGGTGGCGTAAGGTTATCAACATAGACATCATTATAGTTAGTTCCTGTTGGCTGACATGGCACCAGCGACAATAAATTAAAATCAGTCATAATATTTTTTTTAGTTTTAAAAAAGATAATATCATCAAATATATCACTTTTATCTGACAAAGAAATAAATAAAGAATCAAAATCATGAGAACTCACATCTCCTAAATCATTATGCCTCTCTTCATTATCAGAAGATCTGCTATTTTGTGTACTTGAAGAAGCATTAAAACCACCACTTTTATTTGCACCATGACTTACAATTACAAAAGCCGCATTTGCTAGAACGGTATTTGGTTGTGTAGCATCCCCATAAACTTCATTTATAGCAATAACTGAAGATATTGAAGATGATTCTTTAGGGGCGTTTTTGAAATTATTATTAACATCTCCATTATCATTAAACCCTGTGAAACGCATATCTACTACATAGCTAAATTTAGTACCAAAACCATCTTCAGCCATTTCGCTGCTAAGTTTTAAATTCTGCACAGGAATCATGCCATATATTAAACTGGTTGATGAATAATAAATATTTGTTACTATACCTTTATAAGTTCCGGACACAAGAGTATTATTATTTGCAATAGAATAACAACTACCTAAGCCATTCGCCATATTGTTACCGTAATTATCAGAACCTTTAACATCAGTTATTGGCGCTGGGCATGGCAATCTTCCATTAGCAACTGCATAACTTCCTAAAGCTTTGTAAATTTCATTCATTCTGTTTTTAGTAACAGTAATTTTAGCATTATTGCTGGCAAAAATTGAAGCACTAATAATTGCAGAGATAAAAACTGAAATAATTATAATTACAATTGTAAGCTCAGTTAAACTAAAAGCTTTTTTCTGATTCTTCTTTGAAATATTTTTCATCAATTTTAGTTCTGAATTCTAATTTTATTAGGTACATGGAATTGCAATTCCAGTACTGCTAGGATTTGCTCCACCAACTTCCCATTGACCAAATGCGCCGCACCTTCTTCCTGGTTTTTGAACAGTATTTAGCAAGCCAGGAGGGCAATTAGTATCAGAAAGAACTATTTGACCATATTCACCACCAATATCCCAATACATTGGCACGCTATTATATGTAACATCGGTACCAGTTTCAACATTTTTTATTGGACATTTAATCAAAGAAAATGCTTGAAAATCTCTAATTAAATTATTTCTGGTTTTATATAATATTATATCATCCATAACAGCTGAAGTTTCTGAAGTTTCTGAAATGTAAAGAGCAACTCTGTTTGTAGTAAGGGTGAATATTGCAGTATTTGGTTGCGGATCTGCTACATCAACAAAATTAACTGGATAATTACTATTTTCTTTAAGACTGGGCGATGTATTGGTATTTTGAGATGCTGAATTGGCATTAAAAGTACCATATTTATTGGCGCCATAACTAACGATAGCAAAGATTGCTGGTTCTTTTGCAAAATATCTATTATTTAAAACATCAAAACTATTTAAAACATCAAAACCAGTATAGTTGACTGTGTTTCCTGTATATCCAACATAGCTTTTGTTAGTAAAATTTTTATCAACAAAATACCCAAATTTATTTCCAAAACCATCTTCTGCAACAGAACTTGAAAGCCCAAGATCTGCAATTGGGACCATTCCATAAGCTACAGCACTAACTGTAGAATCAATATAAACACCATTTTGATCTGCACATGTTCCAGCTGTACCCGCCGCCTTCCCATAATTCTCATTGGTGGACTTAACCGATGTTATTGCTGCTGGACATGGTAAGGCACCATTTTCTAATAAATAAGCTCCCAAAGCTTTATAGATTAAATCCATATTTTCTTTGCTTCTCTTGATTTTATCGTTAGCTGCAGAATTAACCGCAATAGATAAAAGCCCCGTAATCATGATAGAAAGAATCACAATAACAACTGATAGCTCAATTAAACTAAATGCTTTTTTGCCAATAATAATTTTTTTACGAATTAATCTTTTCACAACTTTTAGTTTTGTTAAAAAATATTTTTATAAATCTTTCTACAATTTGTTGACAAATTGGTTTTTGCACTTAATTTTCCCCGCCTGTTCTTTATTCTTTTTTCCTAAAAATTTTTTAGGGAATTTTTCAGAGAATTTTTTAAGTGACTCTCGGGGATATAGCTCAGTTGGTAGAGCACCTGCTTTGCAAGCAGGGGGTCAGCGGTTCGAACCCGCTTATCTCCACCATTTCAAAACTTAAATTACAACTCCAAAACCAGTAAATTCCATTTCCCCATTTCAAGCCACATTTTTAATTGACAAGTTTTACTCCACAAGACAATTAATGAATTTTAGTTAAGATGATTTTGATGGTTATCCTTAAAACACAATCAACCGTCTTCCTAATAAACCTTTCATTCTAAACGAAGTGAAGGATCTCTTCCAATCTCATGAGATGTTTCGCTATGCTAAACATGACACTGAAATACGAATATTTTTGATTTTTTTAATTTAAAACGATGAGATGTTTTTTCTAAAAAACTAAAAAATTTTCAAGAAGAAATTTTTGATGAGAATTTTTGAGATGTCAAAAAAGAAAAACACTTTACAATCACAGCTAAAGCTGCTTCAAGTAAAGTGTTATCTTGGGTAAAGATTTATTTCTAAACTTTTCTAAAGTGAATTATGCAACAACAGTAACATTTTCAGCTTGAGGACCTTTTTTACCGTCAACTATTTCCATAGTAACTTCTTGTCCTTCATGTAAGGTTTTACGACCTGTACCATTGATAGAATTGTGATGTACAAAAACATCTTTTCCACCTTCTTGTTGAATGAATCCAAAACCTTTTTCATCGTTGAACCACTTAACTTTACCTTTTACTAAATTTGACATGTAACAAATAACTCCATTGAAAATTAAAACACCGCGAGAAGCTTTTAAAAAAATTAATTCTTAAGGCAAAACGCAAGTCGGTGCATTTGCTCTTTAAACTGAACAAATGTGATTAAACTTGAATTAAAAACCTTCAGATCTAATCGCCCAATTTGCATTTCTTCCTAAGTTGTCTTAAAAAGCAAGCTCTTTGTCAAAAGTTTTAATTTTATCTGTTAATTTGTATCAACTGTGTCAATTCGGTAAATAATTTATTTGAAAGCTCAGAATTGTTGGCATCAATCCATTTTAGTGAATTTTGATCAAAAGAAAAATAGTCAGCACCACTTACTGGAGAGGAATACCAGATTTTTTGACTGGCCAAGTGTTTATTTATCACATATGTTTGACCCGTTGATTCTATAACTATGCTTAGAATTCCGTCAGAATATTCAATATCTAAGGCTGAATTTTTATCCATTTTTTCAACATCATCAGCCAGTTTGTTTAATGTGGCTTCTGCTAATGTGTAGAAATCTTGTTCGATCATTTGTTTTACTCTTTAAATTATGGATAAAGTTTTTGAACTTGCCATTTTTGTTGATTATCTATTTTTACAAAGACTTCTCTGTTATGAATTCTAAATTCACCTTCTGACCAAAATTCAATTCTTTTAGGAACAACTCTAAAGCCAGACCAGAAAGGTGGTCGCGGTATTTCTTGTCCAGTAAAATCTTCGGTAATTTTTGAAATTCTATCTTGAAATTCTTGCCATTCTTGCATTTCACAAGATTGTTTAGAAGCCCAAGCGCCAATTTGACTGCCTCTGCGACGCGATGTAAAATAATCATCAGCCTCTTTTATAGTTACACTCTCAATCTTACCCTCAATTCTAATTTGTAAACCTAAAATTCCCCAATAAAAACATAATGCCACATTTTGATTTTGTGAAAGCTCTTTACCTTTTCTACTGGTTAAATTTGTAAAAAAACAAAATCCACTTTCATCAAATTTTTTTAGCAAAATCATTCTTGCTGATGGAGAATTATTTTCATCAACTGTTGCCAAACACATTGCGGTAGGCTCAACAATTTCTTTATTAGATTTGGCTTTTTCTAACCATTCTTGGAATTTTTGGAAAGGAATATTAAAATCGACAATCATTTTATTTGAAAAAAAGAATTTAAAAAACAGACTGATACTACTTTGTAAATAAAATCACTAAAATCCAAGAAAAATATGCGCCCTATCACAAGATTTTTTCTTTATTTCGTTCTTATATTTTGCGTTTTATTGCCAGTTGCCTTGAGACCTTATAACTGGTTTTGCCAGTCTAGTGGAAAATGTCAAAAAATTTATCTATCTGATTTTTTACCAAGTTTTGAAGGTAGTACTAAAATTAAGATTAATTTAGAAGCCATAAGTTATCGCAAAGATCTTACTTTTATGGTATATGGCTATGATACTATTACAACTGTTTCAGGAAGAAAAAATGTTGTTAATTATAAGGTAAAAAATCTTTCTAATCGCGATATGTCTTTTAGACCAAAATTTACTGTTACACCGCAGGATGTGGAAGGACTTGTAAAGCGTAGAGATTGTTTATGCTTTGAAGAGCATATAATTAAAAAAGGTGAAGAGTTGAATTTGCAATCTTCATTTGAACTTGAATCTGAAGCTGATGATTATTTTTTGCAAGAGAAGGGTGATGTTTTGACTATTAGTTATACTATAAATTAAAATTTCATTGTCATTCCAGTATTTTACTTTGCCATTCTGCGAAGGCAGGAATCCAGAAAGTACTTAGAAAAACTGGATTCCCGCCTTCGCGGGAATGACAAAGTGGAGTGTGTGAATGACAAAGTGGGAAATTAAACACTTTTCCAAGAAGTACCTTCTTTAGTATCTTCTAAAACAATTCCTTTTTCTAATAAATCTTTACGAATTTGATCGGCTAATTGCCAGTTTTTTTCTTGTTTAGCTTTGATGCGTAAAGCAATTTGTGAATTGATGTAGAATTCATCAACATTATTTAATTCAGATTTTTTACCAAAAAAATTAACATCCATCAACCCAAGGAAATCAAACACTTGCAGAAATTGATTTTTTAAATTCTGGTTATTTCCACTTTTAATTTCTTTGAATTTTTCATGCAATAAAGCAAAGGCTTTTGAAGTATTTAAATCGTTAGATAATTCTTTTAAAATTTCTAAAAATAAGCCTTCTTTATTTTCTGTTTTTGAATATGATTTTAAATCATTTTCATCAAATAAAGAGTAAAATTTTTCAATTGATTTTTTAGCATCATCTAAAGCTTTTTGATTATAATCAAAAGGTTTGCGATAATGGGTTGAAAGCAATAAATAACGAATAACAATTCCACTAATTCCTCTATCAAATAAATCTTTTACAGTGATAAAATTTTTGAGAGATTTGCTCATTTTTTCACCATCAACTGTAAGAAATCCGTTGTGAATCCAGTAAGATGCAAAATGTGAATCTTTAATAGCGCAGCGAGTTTGCGCAATTTCATTTTCGTGATGAGGAAATTGCAAATCTGCGCCGCCGCCATGAATATCAAAATTAGCACCTAAATATTTGAAACTCATAGCAGAACATTCAATATGCCATCC
>CAMDRL010000082.1 GCA_945906835.1 Rickettsia typhi | reverse complement strand
CCCCCAATGGTTAAGAGATTCAGATAATAAGTTAAAAGTTCCTTTAACATTGGTGTTGATGAAAACTTCAGGTGATGAAATTGAATTATCAACATGAGATTCAGCGGCAAAATTTACCAAAAAATCAATATCATTTTCTGATAATACATTGGCTATTAGAGCTTTATCTAAAATATCGCCTTTGATGAATTTAAAGTTTTTATCTTGGGAGATTTCTGATAAATTTTCTAAATTTCCTGCATAAGTTAGGCTGTCTATTACAATAACTTTATGACCTAGTTTTATCATTTTGATGGCAAAACAGCTGCCGATGAATCCTGCTGCACCTGTTATTAGAATGTTTTTCATTTATTGTAATTTTCTTGTTAAAATTAGTTTTAAAGTTGCGATGAGTATCTCCTCTAACCCTTCCTTAATAAGGAGGGAGACGGAAATTATTCTCCCATAATAAGCGTTCTTTCTTGCTTATCTTCATTGAAATCTTCAACTATCAACTCAGTGCCGCTGGCAATAGTTGTCATACTGGTTATTCTTCCCATATGTAGATCGTCATTATCATAAAATTCTATTACCAAACCTTCTCTTACCAAATTTCCAGAAGGGATTTCGATTATAGAATTTCTTTCTTGATCAATGCCATCCCAAGCTAATGATTGACTTCGATTCAAGCATAATTCTAAAGATAATAAAGTTAAAAATAATAAAATTTTTGGTGGAAATTTTAAGTTCTTCATAAGAAACAAGTTGACTTTTGATGAAAATGACTGTTTATTGTCGCCCCTTCACAACAAATCAAGTAAAAATTACTTTTTTATTTATTTTTCTACAAAGCTTTTTTAGGCTTTTCCTTCGTCGGGGCGTAGCGCAGTCTGGTAGCGCATCTGGTTTGGGACCAGAGGGTCGGGAGTTCGAATCTCTCCGCCCCGACCATTTTTTTGGCATTTATTTGCCACTTCATGTTAAGTGTAATATCTGATTATGCAGATCAATATTTTAGATATTCCAATCACTTTAATTCAGAAAAAAATCAAATCCATTCGTTTAGTAGTTTATCCTTCAAGAGAAGTGAGAGTAAGTGCGCCTCTGCGCATGAGTCTATCTGAAATTACTAAATTTATTAGTTCAAAAATAAATTGGGTTAAAGAAAAACGAGAAAAATTTATTGGTCACAATTATCAGAAAAAAATTACTCAAAAATATTTAGCGGGAGAAAAGCATTATTTTTTTGGTGAAGAATATGTGTTGGAAATTCTTGAAGAAAAATCTTCTTCAGCAGTTATTTTAAAGGATAAAACTATTTTTCTAAAAATTAAAAAAGGTTCAACAATCAATCTTAGAAAAAAAGTTATTGAGAGTTGGTATCGCAAAGAATTAAAGAAAATAATCCCAAAATATATTGCTGAATTTGAGCCAAAAATGCAGGTTAGAGTTAAAGAGTTTGGTGTGAAAAAAATGAAAACTAGATGGGGAACTTGTAACCCTACAGCTCAAAGAATTTGGCTTAATTTGGAGTTAGCAAAAAAGCCAATCAGTTGTTTGGAATATATTGTGGTGCATGAAATGGTGCATTTGTTGGAACGCAACCACAGTAAAAAGTTTTTTGCTCACATGGATGAATTTTTACCACATTGGAAACAATGTAAGCACACTTTAAATAGTGGTGGTGGTTGTTAAATCTGATTCCACTTCTGCTTTTGCTGCGAGTTCCGTTTCTTCTTCTGAAGGTTTTTTATGACTTTCACCTCCAATTTCGCTGTGAAGAATTACATCTCTAATTATTTCAGAATGAATATCTCTAAAAGAATCGATTGTGCTATCAATCTCGCTATTGTTGATTCCAGTTGCAAGCATGGCTGCTTTGGTAAGTTGTAAGCCAGTTTCAAGATTTTTAGAAACCACTAAACTTGCTCCAACTTTTTTAAATCTTTCGGCATTATTAATATTTTCTGATTTAGCTATTATTGAAACATTGGGAAAGTTTTCATGAATGAAGCGAGTGATTTTTAAACAAGCAATTTCATCTTCCATTGCCACAATAACTGATTCAGATCTTTCAATTCCAAGATGGCGCAGAATGTCAATATTCATGGCATCGCCGTAATAAATATTGTAGCCGTTATTTTTTTCTATGCGCACTAAGCGATGATTATTATCAATGATTAGATAATTAAGACCTCTTTTGCGCAAAATATAAGAAACAATGCGACCAACTTTAGTGAAGCCGATAATGATGATATGTTTAGAAATGTCACCAACTTCTCTTTTAATTTTATTGTCATGTAATACTGCTTTTACATAAAGACGACTTTTAATTTGGCGACCAACGCTTGCAAGTAAAGGCGTTAGAGCCATAGTTAATGTGACTACGGTCATGAGGAACTGAGATACATCGGGTTCCATGAATTTCTGTTGAACAGCCATTACAAAAACTACGAAAGCAAATTCACCGCCTTGCGATAAAAGTAATCCAGCATGAATTGAAGGCGCTAAGGGGAAGCGAAAAATTTTACATAAAAGTATAATAATGGAGGATTTGGCTATGATTAGAGCGACTGATGCTGCAACAATCATAGGGAAGCTTTGAACAAGTAAATCAAAGTCAAAAGACATGCCTATTGTCATGAAAAACAGACCCATCAAAAGTGATTTGAGAGAGAGAATTTCTTCTTCAACGCGATATTTATATTCTGTTTCTGCAACCATTAAACCAGCAATAAAGGCTCCAAGTGCAAAAGATAATCCCATGTAATTGCTTAAATAGGCTGATCCTAAAATTACAATTAAGGTGAAGCTTAAAAACAAAACATCGTTTTTTGATTCAGCGATAATTCGATAAACTGGTCGCAGTAAAGATCGCCCAACAACAAAAATAATAACCATGGCAATAATTGCATCCATGAAGGCTGTGCCAAGGGCTGAAAGTAGGTTAACATTTTCTTTCGCTAAAACTGGAAGTAATACCAAAATTGGAATTACTGCTAAATCTTGCATAAGCAAAATTGAAAAAGATAAGCGACCAACGCGAGTTGTTTCTTCGCTATTTTCGGCAATTACTTGCAATACAATTGCGGTAGAAGAAAGAGAAAGCGCGCTACCAATAATCAAAGAGGCTTCAGGGGAGAGAGCAAAAAATCTGTAGCAAACATATGAAACAAGACCTGAAGTAAGTATAACCTGCAAACTACCAAATCCCAAAACATATTTTCTCATCGCCATTAAGCGACCAAAAGTTAATTCTAATCCAATGGCAAAAAGTAGAAATACAATACCAAACTCAGCAATGGATTTTGTAGTTTCTCCACTGGTTAAAACGCCAAATCCAAAAGGACCAATTGCTGCACCAGCAACTAAATAACCAAGAGCAGGACTTAAGCCAAATTGTCTAAAAATAACTACGATTGCAACAGAGGCAAATAATAGAATTAAGATATCGCGTAGATAGCTGATGTCGTGCATTTTTATTAAATAAAATTTTAGGGGAATTTGCAAAAAGAATTTTTTAAATTGCAATTGAGATTTTGGGTTTATAAACTGCGTCTTTCTTACACGCAAGCAACTTTTCATGCGATTCAATAAATAATAAATAAATGACAATTTTATCAGATAAATCTATTGCCGCATTGGTAAAGAATCAAAACATGATTGAGCCATTCGTTGAACAACAAGTTAAATTTGACGAAAAAGGAGAAAAAATAATTTCTTACGGAAATTCTTCTTATGGTTATGATGCCAGAGTTTCTAATGAATTCAAAATTTTTACTAATATCGATTCAGCAATTGTTGATCCAAAAAACTTTTCTGATAATAGTTTTGTAAATCGTACTACAGATGTTTGTATCATTCCGCCAAATAGTTTTGCTCTTGCGCGCACGGTGGAATATTTTCGTATTCCAAAAGATGTTTTGGTGGTTTGTGTTGGTAAATCTACTTATGCCAGATGTGGTATTATTGTTAATGTAACGCCATTAGAACCTGGTTGGGAAGGTCATGTTACTTTAGAATTTTCTAATACCACTCCGCTTCCTGCTAAGATTTATGCTTTTGAAGGAGCTTGTCAGTTTTTGTTTTTTAAAGGTGATGTGCCCTGTGAAATTTCTTATGATAAAAGGAATGGAAAATATATGGGTCAGGTTGGGGTTACGCTGCCAAAGGTTTGATTCTTGTCATCATCTCTTCTCTTTGTCATTTTCACGAAGGCGGGAATCCAGCTTTTAGTAAAGTGATTACTGGATTTCTGCCTTCGAGGAAATGAAAAAGAAAGATGGGAATGGCAAGGAAAGGTGGGAATGACAAATGCGTTTATTCAAAAAATATGATTAAAAATTTATTACTAATTTTATTTCTCTTCAGCACTTTCAGTCAAAACTCTTTAGCGCAAGATGCTCAACAGGGTCAAAAATTATCAGTCTTTAATCCAAGAAAAATAACACCAACAAGATTTTTTGCGGCAGATATTTCAATGCCAGAAACTTTTGTTACCAGTAACAATTTAGCTAAAAAAGTTGGTTCATTTTATCGTGCTTTTGGTGAAATAATTTTTTTACAAGGTGCAGTTGTAGATTCTTTTGGAGTGCCAATTGAAGGTGCGGTAATTGAAGTTTGGCAAACTAATGCGGCAGGAAAATATCATACTTTGCTTGAGCCTGATAGTGAATATGTTGATGAATATTTTAACATGTCGGGTCGTGCAATTACGGATAATCTTGGTAATTATCACTTTATTACAATCATGCCTGGAGCAAACCCCGGTAGAGCTCCGCATATTAATATGAATATTTATCATCAAAAATTTGGCAAAATTGAAGCTGAAATGTATTTTGAAGATCATCCTTACAATGCCACGGATTATCAATATTTGGCTTATGATGAAGATGAAAGAAAACTTTTAACGGCAAAGGTTGTTAATTCAGATATTTTAAATCCAAATTCCATTAAACTTTGTACATTTGATATTACAATGCGTGGTACGCATCAATATAAAAGTTTCTAATCCGCTTATGCTTTGCTACAGCGCGATTTTTTTAAAATCAATTTAGTTAAAATGAAAAGTCAAAGACAGCTACAAATTGGAGAAAATATTAAAAGAAATATCTCGGAGATTTTTTTGAGAGATGATATTTTGACAGTTCCTGGAAGTTACATAACCGTTCTTGAAGCAGATGTTAGTCCTGATGCTAAGAATGTAAAAGTTTACATTGATATTTTTGGTAATGAACCAATTCACAGTAAAATTGTGAAAAAATTAAATGAGATGGCGCCGCATTTTCGCCATCAATTGGCGAAGAGAATTTTGTCGCGCGTGGTGCCTGAAATTGTGTTTATTTTAGATAGAACGCAGGATAAGGCTTTGAGTTTGGAGGCGTTGATTGCACAAGAGGCGAAGAATTTTAGTGAAGTGAAGGAAAAGCCTAAGAGGGGCGGTAAGAAGAAAAGTTAATGCGAGTTTGTGTTATCTACCGCCCCCCGCCCCTCCTTATCAAGGAGGGGAGAATTTAAAATATCCTCCTTATCAAGGAGGGGAGAATTTAAAATATCCTCCTTATCAAGGAGGGGAACTGCTCCGAGTTTGGGTTTAGTCTCTTTTGATAAAGGAGGCAACTGCTCCAAGTTCGGGTTTAGTCCCCCTCCTTGATAAGGAGGGGTTAGGGGCGTTAGATAAGGCGCATTGTGTCCTAAAATCAAAGTCTAAAAAATCAAAAGCCAAAATAATGAAATCAAAAAAGAAAATCTCCATCTTTGGCTCAACTGGTTCAATTGGGAAAAATACCATTGAGGTAATAAAAAACTCCCCAGAAAATTTTGAGGTTATTGCTTTAGTTGCTGGCAATGATGTCAAAACTCTTATCTCTCAAGCCTTACAAATAAAACCCTCTTTCGTTGCAATTGAAAATAAAACTCATTTTTCAGAATTAAAATCAGCATTATCTTCCTTAAAAAATTGCCAAATTTTATACGGTAAAGAAGAGATTTTGAATGTAGCAAAAATCAAATGTGATTTATTCATTTCAGCAATTGTTGGCGCTGTGGGAATGTTGCCAACTTTGGCTGCAATTGAAGCAGGCTCTGAAATTGCTTTAGCTAATAAAGAATCTTTAGTTTGCGCAGGAAGTTTTTTAGTTGAGGCAGCGAAGAAAAGTGGTGCCAAAATTATTCCAGTTGATTCAGAGCAT
>CAMDRL010000081.1 GCA_945906835.1 Rickettsia typhi | reverse complement strand
TTTGATGGTTTCTTCAAGCCCGTTGACCAGGTCTTCTTATCATGCTGGAGATGATTTTGCTAAGATGCGGGATGAGAGAGTTAGAAGATTAGGAAGTAAATAATAAAAGTTAAATCACTCGCCTGACTGCTATCGCAGTCATCCACCCTCTTTTTCAAAAAGGGCTAAAAAGAGGCTTGATCAATTGCGTCAGCGATTGAGACGAATGATTTAACTTTTATTTTTATGCCCCAAAATATCTCTTCCCAACTTCTCTAAAATATTCGCCAAATCTGGGTCAGTCACATCTTTTATCTGTGCATTCAATTTCTCTTGCTGTTCTTTTGGTAATTTTATTTCTTCTCTGATTTTATTATTGAGCTGTTTCGGCTCTTGTTTGATGATGATTTTTGTTATTGCTTTGTAGCCATAAAGAGTGGCAATTTTTTCTAATAAAAATTCGGAGCTATTTTCTAAATAAAAACCAACGGAAGAGTTGTAAACGGCGATGGTGAGTTTGGCGCTTTTTTGAGATTTGTCGAAATTAATAGATTTAGGATAACAAAAATCAGCATATTTTTTTCCAATAATTTCATGCCAGTTTTTCACTAAATTATTGATGATAACAAATTCTTTTTTACTGCCAGCAAATATTGGTTTTAGAAGGTTGGAGATTTTTTGATCAATTGATTGTAAGCCGTAAGATTTAGAACCTGTCATAAGTCTTTTTTAACCTCATATTTAGCCCTGTTTTTGCTTATTTTTTAACAAAATTACTCCAAGTATATCCAGATACTCGTCATAATTTTGTTAAAAAAACGCTAAAAACATGTCAAAATCTGAGCTTAAAAAAGACTTATGACAGGTTCTTAGACATTTGATAAAATTCTAGTTTTTCTAATTAAAAAATTAGGAAATTTTTTGGTGAGATTTTTTTGAGCGATTTCTAATTCAGTCTCATTGTTAAAAATTGCAAAGCAAGTTGATCCACTTCCTGACATTTTGGCTATTTCTGCGCCAGCATTTTTCATTTCATTTAAAATTTCACCAATAATTGGAGCAGATGATATTGCTGGTTTGGTGAGGTCGTTTGGTAAGTTTTTAATCAATTCTAAAACATCTGTTTTTTGTAAATCATCATTGGAAATTTCTGTTGAAAAATTTTGATCAAATTTGTCGAAAACTTCTTTAGTGGAAAGATTAATTTTTGGATTAATTAATAAAATTGTAATTGCGGGGAATTTAGAAAAATTTTCAATTAATTCGCCGCGACCTTTGATAATTGAGGCTTTATCTTCAAAGAAAAAAGCAATATCAGAGCCGAAATTTAGTGAGATTTTTTGTAATTCTGTTTTTGAAAGATTTAGTGAACAAATTTCATTTAAAGCTTTCATAAAAGAAGCGGCGTTTGAAGACCCTCCACCAAGCCCTGCGCCAACAGGAATGTTTTTAGTTATTTTGATGTGAAGGTTTTTTGAAATGTTAAATTCGTTGGCAAAGAAGTTAAAAATTTTGGTGAAGAGGTTTTTTTGAGGGTCGATGAATTCAGCAAATTCACCAGTGATTTCTAATTTAAATTCATTGTTTTTTTTAACTTCCAATTCATCAAATAAATCAAGAAAAGCAAATAGTGATTCCAATTTATGATAGCCATCAGACCTTTTGCCAAGTAGTTTTAGAAATAAATTAATCTTGGCGGGGCATGTGGCTTGAAACATTATTTTATATAATTAGGCACAATCTCTTCAACTGATTTTGGGTAAATGTTGAAATCTTTTTTAAAGCTATTTTCGCTTAAAATATTGTCAGTTTTTAGCAGCTCAACTTGATCTTTGGTAAGAATTTTTTTAGTAAAAATTTCTAAAACAAATGCTAATAATTTAGCTTGATAAAATGGTAAATTATTAAAATGAATTTCTTTGCCACAGTAGCTTCCAACAAATTCCATTAAGCTTTTGAAACTGTATATCTTGTTGCCACCAATTTCATAAATTTTGCCTTGATAAAATTTATTTGAAATGGATTTGCAAATTATGTCAGTTAAATCTTCAACATAAATTGGCTGAAATTTGGTTTTTCCATCATTTATTAAAGGCAAAAATGGCGTGAATTTAAGCATTTTAGCAAACTTGTTGAAGAAATTATCTTCTTCACCAAAAATAATTGAAGGGCGCAGAATTGTTGCTTCTGGGAAGTTTTTAAAGACTAATTTTTCTGCTTCTAATTTGCTTTTGGCATATTTTGAATTTACAGCTTTTTCAATTGCTAAAGCTGATAAATGAACAAAATATTCTACATTAATTTCTTGGCATTTTTCAGCAATTTTTCCAGATAATTCACTGTGATATTTTTTGAAATTTCCTTTCTTTTCTTCAGCTAAAAGGCCAACTAAATTTACTACAGCAAAGCTGTTGAGTAAGATTTCGTCAAGATTGGTGAAGTTTTGGTAATTCCATTCTTGTAATGATAAAAAATCTGGACCAGCGAATGTTTTTAGAAATGCTGATTTCTCTTGATCTCGGGTAATAATTTTTACGCGAAAATTTTTCTTAAGTAATTTTCTAATTAAGTTTCTGCCGACAAAGCCTGAGCCGCCGAATATTACTACTGTTTGCATATTTGAAAAAGTTAAATTTTACATATCTCATCTTGCCATCCCCACCTTCGCGTGGATGACAAGAGAGTTTTAATTAGTTGACAAAGCCACTGCGTAATTAAGGTTACCTCTTCTGATAAATAAAAAGATTTTTTTGGTGGATTTTTTACTTTCTTCGATAATTTTTTTGAGATCAGAAATTGAGTTTAGAGGAATTTGATTGGCAGATAAAATAATGTCGCCAAGCATAATGCCTTTTTCAGAGGCTTCGGATTTCAAAGTAAGATCAACAATCATTAAGCCTTTGAGAGTTGTATCAAGATTTTTATCTTTTTTAAGTTTTTCATTAATCTCAACCAAGCCAATTTCTAAAACGCGATCTGAGGGTTTTGATAATTGCTTTTTGCCCAATGATTTATTGATAAGTTTTTTAATCTCTTCTTCTTTTGATTTAGCAACTTTAATGTCCAAAACCTTGATTTTATTGCGACGCAGAATTGTAATTTTAGATATTTTTCCAACAGGAGTTTTAGCAACTATTTTTGGTAAAATTTTCATATCAGAAACTTCCTGATTATCAAATTTGATGATAATGTCAGATGGCAAAATTCCTGCTTTATCTGCTGGTCCACCCAAAGTAACTTCTGTAACAAAAGCGCCTTTGGTTTTTGACATTTTCATTGATTGAGCAATTTCATCAGAAATATCTTGAACTGAAACTCCAAGCCAGCCTCGACTAACTTCTCCAAACTCTCTAAGCTGTTTTATAACTTGTGAAATTGTTGAAGATGGTGTGGCGAAACCAATGCCAACATTGCCACCAGATGGTGAGAAAAGTGCTGCACTAATGCCAATCACTTCTCCATCTAAATTGAACATTGGACCACCAGAGTTACCTTTATTTATTGCGGCATCAGTTTGAATAAAATCGTCAGATTGTCCATTAGTTACATCGCGGCTTCTTGCAGAAATAATACCTACAGAGACTGATCCACCAAGCCCGTAAGGATTTCCGATAACAATAATCCAATCACCAATTCTTGATTTTGTGGAGTCGCCAAATTTGACAAATTTTAATTCTTTTGTTGGATTTATTTTTAACAAAGCTAAGTCAGTTTTTTTATCAACTCCAATTACTTTTGCCTTATATTTTGAGCCATCATTAAGCGAGATGGCGATTTCTTCGGAATCTTCAACTACATGATTATTGGTAACGATAAAACCATCTTTTGAGATTATAAATCCCGAGCCAATTGCAGAGGTTTTTTTCTTTTTATTATCTAATTGGTTTTTGAAATCTTCGAATTGGTCTTGAAATGATGAATCTGATGAAACCTGTGATCCACTGCTTCTGTTTGGATCTGTTGAGATATTCACTACTGCTGGTAATAATTCTTCAACAATATCAGCAAAACCATTTTCTGTAACTTGCCTTTGTGCTGCAATGTTAAGATTTAATGGTGGAGCTGCTAATAGCTCACCAGTAAGGCTTGTGAGAAGCAATAAATAGCAGCTAAAAAATAAAACTTTCTTCATAAAGTCTTATCTTATATTGCCAAAATATTTGAAGAATTCGCTATCTGGTGAAATAATCATTTTAGTTCTATCGCCTTTAAGTGAGGTTTCGTAGGCGTTCATCGAGCGATAAAAATCAGCGAATTCTGGATCTTTGCCATAAGCATCAGCATAGATTTTAGTAGATTGCGCTTCGCCATTACCTCTGGTTAAGTCAGCATTTTTCTTGGCTTCAGCCACGATAATGGTTTTTTCTTTATCAGCTTCAGCGCGAATTTTTTGCGCTTCTTCGGCGCCTTTAGCGCGAATTTCGCGAGCTTCTTTTTCGCGTTCAGTTTGCATACGGGCAAAAATTGCTTCGCTATTTTCTTTTGGCAAATCTGCTCTCATGATTCTAACATCAACTATTTTTACCCCAAAAATTTCTGATTCTTTGCTAACAACATTTTTGATTTTTGTCATAATATTAACGCGATCAGCGGTAAGAAGTTCATTAAGCGTAACCTCGCCAATAACTTGTCTTAGACTTGAATCTAGAATTGCTGAAAGCTTATTTTCAAGGCCATTAAAATTATTTACCGTGGTATAAAATTTTAGAGGATCAATAATTTGATATTTGGTGAAAGCGTTGATGATTAAGCGTTTTTGGTCAGAGGCAATAACTTCTTGTTCAGCAATTGCTAAATCGATAATTCTTTTATCGAAGAAGATAGTGTTTTGTAAGAAGGGTAATTTTAGCTTAATTCCAGGAGAGTCAATTACGCGCTTTGGTTCGCCGAATTGCAGGACTAAAACTTGTTGTCTTTGTTCAACTGTAAAAAATGTGCTGCTTAACAGAAGCAGTGTGACAGAGGCGGCTATTATGATTTGAATGATTCTTTTTTCGTTCATAAAATTATTTTTGTGTTATTTAATTACTCACTAACCATCATTGTCATCCTGAGCGAAGTGAAGAATCTCTTGCTACTTAAGAGATCCTTCACTTAGTTCAGGATGACGGCAATTACTGCTTAGCTGGAATTGGTGTTTGTTTTGGTATATCATTTAATGGAAAATATGGCATTACACCAGCTTTAGAGGTGTTTTTATCAATAAAAACTTTATCCATATCGCGATAAATTTTTTCCATAGTTTCAAGATACATTCGCTTTTTGGTAACTTGTTTAGCTTTGGAATATTGATTATAAATCGATACAAATCTTCCTGCTTCACCTTGAGAATTAGCAATTACTTCTTGGCGGAAAGCTTCGGCTTGTTGTTCCATTTCTGCGGCTAAACCTCTGGCGCGAGGAATAACATCATTAGCGTAAGATTGTGCTTGGTTAATTTCTTTTTCTTTATCAGCTTTGGCGGTTTGAACATCGCGGAAAGCGTCAATTACTTGAGAAGGTGGATCAACTCTTCTTAATTGAACCAAGACAACTCTAACGCCAGCGCCGTAATAATCTAAAACCTGTTGTAATAAATCTTTAGTTTCTAATTCAATATTTTTCTTACCATCAGATAAAGCGGCGGCAATTGGTGTGCGAGCGATAACTTCACGCATGGTGCTTTCAGCAGTTTTGCGAATAGCGCTATTTGGTTCGGCAATATTGAAAACGAAATTTTTAATATCAGCAATTTGCCATTGAACTTGAAATTCAATATCGACGATATTTTCATCTCCTGTAAGCATTAGACTTTCAGCTTCAAGGTTTCTAGTTTTGTTTTTATTAGAACTTGAGGCAAAACCGAATTCTTCAGTATTAACTATGGTAACACTTTTTTTGATAACTTTTCCAAAAGGGAAGGGAATGTGATAATTTAAACCGGGAGTTTCAATGCTGTAGAATTTTCCAAAATAAAGAACAACGGCATTTTCATCAGAATCAACTTTGTAAACTCCACTGGAAAGCCAAAGAAATACCAAGCCAAGAACAACAATTCCAATTACTGATTTGGGAGTTTGATCTGGAGATCTGTTGAAGATATTTTTATTATTATTTCCTGAACCACCTAAACCATTGCCTAAAAAGTCTTTGAAGAATTTCTTGGCTTTTGCAAAAAAATCATCAGAAATTTGACTAGGCTTTTTGTTATTGCCTGATCTATTATC
>CAMDRL010000080.1 GCA_945906835.1 Rickettsia typhi | reverse complement strand
CTCTACAGCTCTTCTAACATTATTAATAGTAATCTTGTAATTTGCCTCTTGGTCATATCTTTCAGTGTCCATTATCTCCTCTAAATTAGAATCAATAAAGCCATCATGAGTAACTTCAGCTGTTATAGTGATTCTAATTTTGTCATCTTTAGTGCCGCTTTCAACAAGAGCTCTTTTATAACATGCTTTTAACTGAGATTGAATATTAAACTTTTCTCTGACTGAAAGGTCGATATTTTCTAAATTATTGACAGATTTATCTTCCTTGTCATCTTTATTATCTTCTTCTTGTTTTGTTGCTTCCTTTTGCGGTTTTTGAGTTTCTATTGGCTTAGGTTTTTCTTCCTCTTTCTTTTTAGGTTCTTTTTTAACTTCTACTTCTTTTGGTTTTTCCTCTTTTTTCTTTTCAACAACTTCTTTTACAGGCTCTTTTTCTTTAGATTTTTCCTCTTTTTTCTTCTCGGTAATTTCTTTTGCAAGTTCTTCTATTTTCTCTTCTTGAACTTTTTTTACTTCTTCTTTTTTAATTTCGGGAAGAGGTTTATCTAAAACCTCGT
The DNA here is from genome assembly GCA_945906835.1 of Rickettsia typhi. Lineage (GTDB taxonomy): Bacteria > Pseudomonadota > Alphaproteobacteria > Rickettsiales > UBA1997 > UBA2645. The sequence continues at coordinate 5,683 of CAMDRL010000080.1, read as the reverse complement.
CAGGATCTTTTTTCGGTTTTACTTTTTTTTGTTTCTTTACTGGGACTTCTTCTATTTTTTCGGTTTTGCTAGCATTTTTGGTGGCATCAATTTCTATCAAGCTTATTGAAATCTCATTAGTTTTTGGTTCAACAACAGTTTTTAAATTGAAGTTAGCGTAAATCAGTAAGATGAGTAAGAAGTGCAGAAACAGGGAGTAGAGGGTATTTCTAATCATCTATTCTATTGGGTTAATTTCAGTGACCAAAATTACTTGGCTGAAACCTACCAAGTTAATAGTTTTTACTACACTCATAACTCTGCCATAATAAAGGGCTTGATCGGCTTTAATATGTATTTTGCTATTTAGATCTTTTTTACTTAGCTCTAACAATCTTTCTGTTAAAGAGCTTAACTTTACTGATTCTTCTTCAATAAAAACTGTTCCGTCATTTTTAATAGAAACAGAAATTGGCTTTACTTCTTCAGTGTTTGGTTCTCCCATACCTTTTGGCAAAGATACATCAATGCCGCTTGTCATCATTGGTGCAGCAATCATAAATATAATTAAAAGAACCAATAAAATATCAACAAATGGCGTGATATTTATGTCACTAATAACTCGTCTTTTTTTATTACCTTTTTGAGAAGAGGAGCTGATACCCATTATTGTGGTAAGTTTTTATTTTTTATTATGAATAAGTTTTTAGAGAGAGGATTCAAAAAATTTAAGTCTTTTAGAGTAACCATAACTATTTGATCTAAATCATTTTTAACTTCCATTTTTATAAACCTCAAAGGATTGCTTGCAAATATTAAACTAAATTCTCCAGCTTCTTTGCGATTTTTTTTCATTAAAGAAACTTTAATTTGATCAGTAGACTTTTTTACATTTGTTATCTCAACATCTTTAGCTGAAAAAGATATATTTTGTCTAGTTAAAAATGATGCTGGAGTTTTGTTGGTGCTGATGTGAGAAGTTTCTTCAAGCTCAATATCTTGATAGGCAAGAACTGCGCCATTAACTACGATTAAAATTTTTGGTTGAGCGAGATATTCTATTCTCATTTTTCCAGGGCGAGAAAGAAAGAAATTTCCTTCTATTATTTTTCCACCAGAAGATTCTTGAATGAATTTCGCTGATAAATTGTGAATATTGTTAAGATAGGTTTCTATTTGCGAGAGTTCTTTAGAATATTGTTCTAAGAAATTTATTTTTTCTGCTGCTAGTGATTTTTCATAGCTTGAAAAATAAAAAGCTACGCAAGTGATAATGCACATTGCGTAGCTGATTATGGTTTTTTTCATATATATAAGTTGTTAATCAGTCATTTATAATTCTTTTGAGTAATAAGCTTTTTTATCTAAAGCGCCTTCAGAACTGTCAACGATAAGAGTAATAGCACTGTCGCCAGTAATGTTAATAGTTGTTCTAACCATATCTAATACTCTGTCAACTCCAAGAATGATGCCAATTCCTTCGATTGGTAAACCAACTGAAGATAGAACCATGCCCATGAAAATTATTGAACCACTAGGAATTCCAGCTGCTCCGATTGAACCAAGTGTGCAAGTAAGAATAAGAACCATATATTCATGAAAGCCCAGTGGAATACCATAAGCTTGTGAGAAGAATAGAGCGCAAATTCCAAGATAAATTGCAGTTCCATCCATGTTGATACATACGCCAAGCGGCAATAAGAAATTAGAGTTTGTTTTTGAAACTCCCATTCTTTCTTGTAACTGGTTCATTGCTGTTGAAAGAGTAGCTTTACTGCTACTTGTTGAAAAGGCAATTGATTGAGTTAATAAAATTTTACGATAAAATGGCATAGGAGACATTTTTGTAAAAATTAAAATCATCAAGCCAAATACAAAATATTGAAAAAGGCAGGCAAATAATACTACAAAAACTAGTTTAGCTAAAGATTGAAGAATTTCTAATCCTTGCGTACCAACGATCCAAGATATGTAACCAAATACACCCAAAGGAGCAAGTTTGATGATTATTTCAATCATTTTAAAAGATACTTGAGACGCTGAGTAAATAAATTCTTTTAATGGCTCAGCTTTTTTTCCAACAATATTAATGGTAATACCAGTAAAAATTGAGAAAACTATGATTTGTAGAAAGTTATCAGTAGCCATTGCATTGATAGGATTTGTTGGAATTAATCCTAGCAAGAAATCCATTACTGATGGAGGGGCTTTTGCTGCGATTGGCGAAACAACTCCAGCTGTTCCAAGTATACCTTGGAGATCAACTCCAACACCAGGTTCAAAAAATGTGCCAGCTCCAAGTCCAAGGATAACTGCAAAAACTGCTGTCAATATATAAGCGCTAAAACCTTTTAAACCAACTCTGGTAAAATTGCCTTCTCCGTTCATTGAGGTAATTCCTGAAAGTAAGGCGAAGAATATTAGTGGAACTATAACCATCTTAATCAAATTGATGAATACGGTACCAAAGATTTTAAGAGCGGTAGCATCTTCTTTAAGAACAACGCCAGCAACAATACCCAAAATTAGACCAATAATAACTTGCTGCCAAAGTTTCATAATTTTTAAATTTAAATATTAATAATGGATATGTAGCGATCAGTGGTTTGGGTTTTTGTTAAAACTAAAGAAGAAAATCTGAGCTAAATGATTTCTAAAAAACCTTTATGAAGGGTTATAGAGTAGGTCACTAGACAATTCTTGGTTAAACTAGATCTAGATCAACTTACAGATGAGATTTTTTAATGTCAAGTTTACAGCTTTTTTATAATTTAAATCAAATATAGCTGCTTAAAAAAATATTTAATTTGTTGATGTAATTTATAAAAAAATTTTGTTTAATAATTTTTTTAATTACTTCTTACAATTTATAAAAAGATTTTGACTTTTAAAAAAAAAGTCTAATTTTAGAAAAAATCAAATGAAATAAAGCAACATCATTATCTTACCAAATTAAAATTAAATAAAATGAAAAAGTTTTTCTCTTATGTATTTGTGGCTTTATCTTTCTTGATGTTTGCTGATGATTCATTAGCTGCTACTAAATATGTAGCTATCGGAACTGGTAGCATTACTGGTGTATATTATCCTGCTGGAGGAGCAATATGCAGACTTATTAATAGGGGTAGAAAAGAGCACGGAATTAGATGTTCTGTTGAATCTACTGGTGGATCGGTTTCAAATTTAAATGCTATTAGAAATGGTGGAATTGACTTTGGAATTGCACAATCTGATTGGCAATATCATGCTTACAAAGGAACTGGATTTTTTGCAGATCAAAAACCATTTAAAGAATTAAGATCAGTTTTCTCTTTGTATACTGAAACTTTTACAATAGCTGTTTTAGAAAAATCTGGTATCAAAAAGATAGATGAGATTGTTGGTAAAAGAGTAAATTTTGGACCACAAGGCTCAGGAATGAACGCTACTATGGAAGTTTTGATGGAAGTTAAAGGTTGGACAAAAGCCAGTTTTGCAGCGGTAAATTATTTACAGCCAGCTGAGCAGCCTAAAGCTTTATGTGAAGGCAAAATTGATGTTATGATTTATGCAGCTGGAAATCCTAATGGTGTGTTGCAAGAAGCTGCTCAAACATGTAAGGTAAGAATTTTGAGTATTGATAGAGAAACTATAGATAAGTTAATCAAGTCTAATTCTTTTTATGCTCAAGCTGTAATTCCTGGTGGAGTTTATGCTGGAAATCCAAACAGCATTGACACTTTTGGTGTGAAAGCTAGCGTGGTTACTTCAGAAAAAGCAAGTGTGGATGTTGTTTATAATATGACTAAAGCAGTGTTTGAGAATTTTGATAATTTGAAAACTTTACATCCAGTATTTTCATCTTTGAAAAAAGATTCTATGGTGAAAGAAGGAAATTCAAGCCCAATTCATCCTGGCGCTATGAAATATTTTAAAGAAGCTGGTCTTTTGAAAGAATAGTTTTGAATAAAAATGGAGTTAAAAAAACCCGCTCTAACATAAAGTTATGGCGGGTTTTTTTTGTGGAAGTTTTTTGTAGAAATAGAATAATAAATTTTTAGTTTCATGGACCTTGTCGTACTATACCAAATCTAAAATTTATTGATATTTCTTGATTTGGTATATTGGGGATCCCCATAAAGTGTGGCGCACCTAATGGTGCGTAAAAATAAATTTATACCATATCTAAAGATTTTAGATTTGGTATAAGTGCAGGGTAACAACATAGAATAAGATCTCTAATTTGTTACCCATCACTTGTTACGGGGTCCATTTTTCTAAGACAATAATTTATAAAGTTAAAAAACTCTTTTCCATCTTATCTAAAGCTTCTTTTACATGATCTGAAGTTATAATAAGTGGCGGTAAAATTCTTATTACATTTTCTCCTGCTGGTATTGTTAATAATTCGTTTTCAATGAATTTCTCAACCATTTTGGCATTATCAATTTTTTGATTAAATTTAATACCAAGCATCAAACCAACACCTCTTATTTCCACAATTATATCAGGAAATTTATTCTTCAAATTTTTTAATCCAGTTTTTAATTCATTAGAAATTTTTCTAACATTTTCTAAAAAGTCTTTTTCCAGCATAATATCCAAGACACTTTCTGCAACGGCCATAGCTAAAGGATTTCCACCATAAGTTGTGCCGTGAACACCAATAGTCATGCCGTTTGCTGCATCTTTTGTAGCAAGGCAAGCACCCAAAGGAAAGCCGCCAGCGATGGCTTTGGCTGTGGCAACTATATCAGGTTTTACGCTGTAATAATCATGGGCAAAAAGATGACCAGTTCTTCCCATGCCGCATTGCACTTCGTCAAAAGCTAATAATAGGTTTTTTTCATCAGCAAGTTGTCGCAATTCTTGTAAGAATTTTTTATCAGATACTCTAATGCCTTCTTCGCCTTGAATTGGCTCAATCAAAATGCCAGCAGTATTTTTATCAATTGCCTTTCTTACAGCTTCAATATTTCCAAATTCAACATTATCAAACCCCGGTAAGACTGGTTCAAAGCCTTCTAAATATTTCCTTTTTGCTGCTGCAGAAATTGTAGCAATAGTGCGTCCATGAAATGCTCCAGTAAAAGTTATGATACGATATTTGTTCGTTTCTCCTTTAGTATAAAAATGTCTTCTAATCATCTTGATTGCGCATTCTAAGCTTTCAGCGCCAGAGTTACAGAAAAAAACATAATCAGCAAAAGTTTTGTTAACTAATTTTTCAGCGTAATTATTAAGTTCGTTCACATTATAAATATTTGAAACATGCCATAATTTATTTGCCTGTTTGGTGATTGCTTCAACCATTTTTGGATGGCAATGTCCAAGGGCATTCACAGCAATTCCAGCGCCAAAATCTAGATATTTTCTATCATCAGAAAAAAGATAAACTCCCTTACCGTGAGAGAAGGAAATATCAAATCTTTTGTGAACAGGAAGTAATTTAGAGCTAGTGGTCATTTATAATAAAATTTAAAAATTAAAGAAATCTGTAAAGACGCTTGCTTGATTATGATTAGAAAAATAAAAATAAAGAAATAATTACTATTAATTTACAATTTTTTTTTTATTTTTCTTTCATCAGAATTTTCTAACTCACATATTATTCTTTATGATCTTTGATTCCATTGAAACCAAACAAAAGATTTTATCTCAATTTTTAGAACTTGTTGAGTTTGATAGTTGGAGTGAAGAGACCCTCAAAAAAGCTATTAGAAAT
>CAMDRL010000079.1 GCA_945906835.1 Rickettsia typhi | reverse complement strand
CCCCTCCTTGATAAGGAGGGGTTAGGGGCGGTAGAAAACACACACTCCAAGTTAACAAAAGAAATAAAACATAAATATGACATTCATTCCAAAAGAAATTCCAAAAGAAATTCCAAAAGAAATTGGTTTAAACCAAGAAACTGAACTTTTAATTAGACAATCACGCACAGGTGCTTGCGGCGTGGATCTTCCTGAAATTGCTAATTTCAATTTACGCATCGGTCAAAAAAGTCGTGAAAAAATTGGTTTATCTGAAGTTAATGAACCGCAAGTTATCAGGCATTTTGTGCGTCTTTCTAAACAAAATTATTCAATCGATTCTGGTTTTTATCCTCTGGGTTCTTGCACCATGAAACATAATCCGCGTTTGAATGAAAAAATGGCTCGTTTGGCTGGGCTTTCTGATATTCATCCTCTACAAGATGAATCTACAGTTCAAGGTGCTTTGGAATTGATGTATAATTTACAAAACTGGCTTTCAACTTTAACTGGCTTAGGCGCGGTTTCTTTGGCTCCAGCAGCTGGTGCCCAAGGTGAACTTTCTGGAATGTTAGTTATCAGAAAAGCTCTTTTATCTAAAGGTGAAAATAGAAAAATTGTTTTAATTCCAGATTCTGCTCATGGAACAAACCCTGCAACAGCAGCAATGTGCGGTTTTCAAATTAAAGTTATTCCTTCTGATTCTGAAGGCTTAGTAAATCTTGAATTATTTAAAAAATTAATTGCTGAGCATGGTTGTGATATTGCCGCTATTATGATTACCAACCCAAATACTTGTGGAAAATTTGAAAAAAATATCAAAGAAATTGCTGATTTAATTCACTCAGTTGGTGGATATTTTTATTGTGATGGAGCTAATTATAACGCCATTGTAGGCAAAGTTCGCCCTGCTGATATTGGTGTTGATGTTATGCATTTTAACTTACATAAAACTTTCTCAACTCCTCATGGCGGTGGCGGTCCAGGTTCTGGACCAATCGCAGTTCGAAAAGATCTTTTAGAATTTTTACCAACTCCTCATGTGGTAAAAGAGGGCGATGTTTTCCGCTTTATTGCTCACAAAAATTCAGTAGGGAAGGTTAAAGGTTTTAATGGTCAATTTGGTATGCATGTTCGTGCTTTGACTTACATCTTGTCTCATGGCGCCGATGGTTTACAAAAAGTTGCCGAAGATTCAGTTCTAAGCGCTAATTACATTTTAGCAAAATTGAAAGATCATTATTTTGTGCCATTTCCGGGAAATTGTATGCATGAATGTTTGTTAACTGATAAAATTCAAAAAGCTAAAGGCATTTCTACTCTTGATATTGCTAAGGCTCTTGTTGAATACGGTATGCATCCAATGACAGTGTTTTTCCCACTTGTGGTTCAAGGTGCAATGCTAATTGAACCAACAGAAACCGAAACTCGCGAAACCATAGATCAATTCATTGCAAATATGATTTACATTGCTAAAGAAGTGGAAGATGGAAATGGCGATCGCTTTCACAATTATCCTCTTTCAACTCCAAGAAGAAGATTGGACGATGTTAAAGCAGCGAAAACTCCTATTTTAACTTGGATGGATCAATAAATAATGTATAAAAAACAACAGGCTTTTACTCTTTTAGAACTAACAATTATTTTGGTTATAACTGCCATAATGACGGTTGGAATATTTAAGGGCGCTGGCTTAGTTAACTCATCAAAAATTAGCGTTGCCAGATCTCTTACGGAAAGGTCTCCAGTTCCTAAAATTGATGGGCTTGTTGTTTGGTATGAAACTTCTTCTCTTGACAGTTTATTAAAATCTGAGGCTTCTAATAATTCTACAGTTACCACTTGGTATGATTTAAATCCCGCTTCAGTTGCGCTGCGGGCAAATACTCTAGTTGCTAGAACTGGTGCGGTAAAATATGTAAAAAATGGCATTAACAATGTTCCTAGTCTGCAATTTAGTAGCAAGGATGGCTCGGCAACTACTCTTCAATTAGCTGCTTTTTCTCAAGGCTCTACTGCTCAAAATACGGTTTTTCTTGTTTTTAAACAACAGTCAAGAACTTACGCATCATATTATGCAAGATGGATTTTAGATTCTCACTCTTCAGCTTCTAGTTCTGGAATTGGTTATGCAGATAATCCTGAGGTGGATGATGTGCGCGCTATTTCTGCAACTGATACAGTAGCTTATAGCGGACCTACCAATCCTCCAAGTTTTGGTGACGAAAAATCATATATTGTTGCGGTGTATTATGATCAAGCTTATACCAAAGCTTATGTTAATGATACAAATGTTGTAGCTGGTGGTGGTTATTTTAATGCCACCCCAGGTTCTAATAAAATAACTGGTCTAACCATAGGATCTTTAAGGACTGGTAGTATTGATAATATTACTAAGGTTCGTTTTGTGGGTCTAATATCTGAAATTATAATTTATAATCGCGTTTTGAATAGAGAAGAGCGTAAAGATATTTTTACATATCTTTCAAAAAAATACAGCATACCAGTTGCAGGAATTTAAGGTAATTTCACATAAAAACCATCCCTGAGTGCGGTCCAAAGGATATCTTGAGATAAAGTTTTCCTAGACACTGTTAGCTAATTATTTTTAGCACAGATTTTAACATGTTTTTAGCGCTTTTTTGACAAAATTATGATAAATATTTGGATATATTTTGAATAATTTTGTCAAAAAATAAGCAAAAACAGGGCTAAATACGGGATAAAAATAATTAGCTAACGGTGTCTAAAGAGATCCTTCGTTGCACTCAAGATGAAAATAGTAATAATTACCAAACTTAAATTTAATTAATAAAATGCATAAAAAAACCGCATTTACACTTGTTGAATTATTAGTTGTTTTGATTGTAATTCTTATAATAATTACTGGAGTAATCAAGGGTGGTTCTTTAACTCAAGCTTCCAGAATTCTTGGCGCTAGATCAATAACTGCTAAATCAGTTGTGCCGCAAATTAATGGACTTGTTGCTTGGTATGAAACATCAACAAAAAATAGTTTTTTGGAGAGTCAGGCTTCTAAAGGTGCCCAAATTACCAAATGGTATGATATTGGATCAAGCCCTGTTGCTCCTGTGTCAAATACTTTAACTAAAACCGCTGCATTAAATGTAACTTATGCTAACGAAGGTATTAACAAATTTCCAAGTATATTATTTAGTGGCTCATCATCTTCTAAAATCACTTTATCTTCTTTTTATCAAGGCTCTTCTGCGCAAAACACAATCTTCTTAGTTTTTAATCCAAGCTCTTTAACAAGTCGAGCTACTCTTGTTGACTCAATTTCAAGTGGCAGTACTGCTTCAATTGGAATTAAAAGTAATGCTGTAACAATTAATGCCGGGAATCTTCTTAGTGGATCAGCAAAAATTGAAACTAACAATTCTTATATTGTAGCAGCTTATTTTAATGGCACAATTTCTAAAATTTACATGAATAATTCAGAAACTGCGGTAGCTTCTGGAAACTCTGGCTCCAACACTTTAACAGGGCTAACCATTGGTGCTGATAAATCAGGAGCAGAAATGTTTACTGGCATGATTTCTGAAGTTATTATTTATGATCGTATATTGGCAATTCAAGAAAGAAGGGATGTGTTTAGATATCTGGAAGATAAATATAAAATTACTGTTACTGGTATTTAAGTCATAGATAATAATGAAAGAAAACCTCAAAAATAAACTAAACGACTTCTTTCTAAGTAATCAATTTTTACGAGCCGTAAGAATTTTTATTAATCAAAAATTACGACCATTTTTTCTAAAAGTTATAGCTGGGTTAATAGCTCTAATAGTTCTGGTTGTAGTGGTTATACAAATTGCCAAACCATCTTATCTAAAAGAAATATATCAAAAATCTTCCTTTTATTTTCTGCGACAACTCAATCTTGATAATCAAGAATTTGGTAAAATTAATGTTAGTGGAAATAAACGCACTTCAACAGAACAAATAATTGATATTGTTAAAAAAGTAAAAAACTCTTTTGACTCAAATAATTCTAAAGATATTTATGAGCCTTTAATTCAAAAAATAACTGTTGAGATAAAGAAAAAATTGCCATGGATTAATCAAGTTTTTATTACCAGAAACATGCCAAATATTATTAATATTGCAGTAACTGAATATGAACCATTCGCGCTCTGGTATTACAAGGATGCAAAATATGTTACAGATAAAGATGGTAATACGGTTTTAGTTGATGATGTAAAAGAGTTTGAAAATCTTATTATAATTTCTGGAGATGAGGCTAACAATCATGTGAATTCTCTGTTTAATATTTTTACAATTGATCCAAATTTGAGTTCGCAAGTTTACTCTGCAACTTGGTCTGGAGGCAGGAGATGGGATATTAGACTGAATAGTGGTATTATAATTAAGTTGCCAGAAAGCAATATTGGAGATGCGTGGAATAGTTTGATAAAAATTTATAATATGCAGGGTTCTGTTGTGGGGTTGAATGTAATTGATCTTAGAATTGGTGGGAAGATTTATTTGGAATATGGTGAAGCGGTTATTAAAGAGATTAAAGATTTATAAGAAATTTTTTACAATACTATAATTTTTCATGTTGAGCGCAGCGAAGCATCTTGTGATACAGAAAAAGATCCTTCACTTTGCTAAAGGATGACAGGCAGATAATTAGAAGCTGTTAGCTAATTATTTTTATCCCATATTTAGCCCTGTTTTTGCTTATTTTTTGACAAAATTATTCAAAATATATCCAAATATTTATCATAATTTTGTCAAAAAAGCGCTAAAAACATGTCAAAATCTGTGCTAAAAATAATTAGCTAATAGTGTCTAACACAATTCTCTTGCTAATTTTCCCATGAGCAAAATATTATTACAAAAATCCTATTCTTTATAATTCATCTCTCCTTGTCATTCTCACGAAGGTGGGAATCAAGAATGCTTTGAAAAATGTGGATTACCGCCTTCGCGGGAATGACAAGTGGAAATAATTAATAAATTTAAAAAACCAACCCCCCTAAATGACGAAGAATCTTAAAAAAGGAAAAATCGTTGCTTGTCTTGATATGGGGTCTTCCAAAGTGGTTTGCCTTATTGCTTCAATTGATAATGGTCAAGTAAGAATTTTGGGCTATGGTCACAAAGAGTCCAAAGGCATTATGGGCAGCGCCGTTTCTGATATGAGATTAGCGCAAAAGGCTGTTACCAATGCTGTTGCTGAAGCTGAAAGAATGGCGGGTTTAAATATTGATCGTTTATTAGTTGGAATTTCTGGAAGTCAAGTTAAATCAAGTCGTAAAGAAGTTAGTGCAAAAATTGCTGCTGATATTGTTAAAGCCTCTGACATTACAAGCTTGGCAAATATGGTGCGTGGTAAATTCAAGAAAAAAAATCGTGAAGTAATTCACTTAATTCCACTGCAATATCATATTGATAATTTATCGCCAGTAGAAAATCCGCGCTACATGTCGGGTGAAACATTGTATGCTAAATTTCATATTATTTCCACTCCTCAAGCTGTTATAAAAAACATTGAAAATTGTTTAAGAAAATGCCAAATATCAGTAAATAATTATATTGTTGAGCCTTACGCATCAAGTCTTTCATGCCTTACTGAAAATGAAAATAATCTTGGAACTTTGTTGGTTGATATTGGTGGAAGTTCAACATCTTTTTGTATTGTTTTGAATGGAAAATTATTTTATGTGGGCAATTCTCCTGTTGGCGGAATTCATGTTACCAAAGACATTTCAACAATTTTAAATATTAGTTTTGAATCTGCTGAAAAAGTAAAAAGTCTTAACAATTCTTTGTTGATCAGTCCATTAGAAGAAAAAGAAATTATTAAATTAAAAACATCTGATCCCAATGATGGACCAAATATGATCAAAGTTAATCGCTTAGAACTTCGTGATATCATTAAGGCAAGGTTGGAAGAGATGTTTGAGTTGGTAAAAGAAAATTTACAAAAAGCTGGAATACCTTTGAATGTGATGAGTAATATTGTTTTAACTGGCGGCGTTACTTCAACTGTTGGTATTGACAGATTAGCGTCAGAGGTTTTTAAGAAGAATGTTAGAATTGGTTATCCAAATAAAATTGAAGGAGTTGCAACAGAGATTCTCAGTCCAACTTATTCTTGTTGTTTGGGGATGATGGTGTTTTTGAGGAATATGTATTTGAAAGAGAAAATCAAAGATGGATTTGAAGCGAAGAGTACTTGGTTTAGGAAGTTTATTGAGAAATTGGCTTCAGCTTAAGCCCCTTTGAAAAAGAGGGTGGATTAAAATTGCGTTAGCAATTTTAAGACGGGTGATTTATTTGCAAATGTTCCAAACTCGTTTTATCTACCGCCCCTAACCCCTCCTTATCAAGGAGGGGAACTAACTCCGAGTTCGGTGCTTAAGCATCCCCCTCCTTGATA
>CAMDRL010000078.1 GCA_945906835.1 Rickettsia typhi | reverse complement strand
TTGAGCCTTATTTTTTAGGAATTGAAGGCAGTCCTGTTTTTGAGAATTGTTTGGGATTTTTTGAATGCAAGAAGCACAAAATAATTAAGGCGGGAGATCATCACATCATTATCGGAGAAGTGATAGATTTTGCTAAAATTCAAGATAAGAATCCACTGCTTTATAACAGATCACAATTCGGCTCTTTGGGAGTTATTAAATCTTAGCCTAAATATTCCTCTCCTTGATAAGGAGAGGAGTTAGGGGCGGTAGATTAACGCGCGGTTTCCAACCAAAATTGCATTACTTAGCCAAGTTATGTAAAAACTCTTCATCTTCCACAACATCTTTCACCAACTCTCTCAACAAATGATTAATAATCTGTTCATCAGTTGCCTTTAAAGAAACTATAAAATGTTTTCTATCTAAATCTAAAATGTAGTTCTTAACAAAAACCTCACCAGTTTTATCATTTCTAACACTAACTTTCATTACACCGTTAATTGTAGAATTTCCAACTGGAAAACCTCTTTCAGCTTTATATTGCAAAGTCTTTAAATGAACCTCAACTGTCTTATCTTTTCCTTTGCCTTTACCTTGAGTAAAGCCTTTTAGAATCAAGCTTCTGGCAATTTTTTCTTGTAAAAATTCATCTAAATTTTTATTAGTAGAAATATTAATTTTTTCATCGCCAAAACTTTTATTTCCCACATATTTCTGATTAGTCCTATCGTCAAAAACTAGTATATTCACGCTCTTACTATTTCCCACATTGGAAATTTCAGTATTAAGATTAAAACCCAATGCCGCCTCTTGATTAGAGTGTGAGCATGAAATTGCTGTAAGAAAAACTGCGGTTAAAAGAAACTTTTTCATAAAATTTAATTTTTTTTAATTTTAAAACTCGGTAGGTCAATTTTATTTATCTATTTTTATAATTCAGCAAAGATTGAATTATAAAATTTGGAAATTCGTATAACTTGTTTTTTAAGACAACTTCTTGTAGTTTATACTCATTAATTACACATTTAATCAAAACAAAATGACCAAGAAAAAAACCGCCTATTCTTGCCAATCTTGTGGCAGCATCCATTTCAAATGGGCTGGAAAATGCCCCGACTGTGGCGCTTGGAATAGTATGGTTGAAGAATTTGAAGAAGGTGGTGGTACACATTTTACAAGAATTTCTGAAGATAAAAAATCCACTAAAAATTCTTCTAATCGTAAAATTGATTTAGTTGGCTTAAATGGCGATACTGAAGATTTCCCACGCGTTGCTACTGGAATTAATGAACTTGATCGCGTACTTGGTGGTGGGCTTGTTCAAGGCTCTGTTGTATTAATTGGTGGTGATCCTGGAATTGGTAAATCCACTCTACTTTTACAAACCGCTGATTCTTTAGCTAAAGGCAAAAATCAAGTAATTTATATTTCAGGAGAAGAATCTGTAGATCAAGTTCGCCTTAGAGCAAGAAGACTTGGAACCACAGAAGATTCAATTCAACTTGGCGCCACTACTAATGTTGTCGATATAATTAATTCCATTAAAACCAACGGCAGACCAACAATTGCCATTATTGATTCCATTCAAACCATGTTTGTGGAAGACCTTTCTTCTGCACCAGGAACTGTTTCACAGGTACGCGCCGCGGCTGGAGAATTAACAGTTTTTGCCAAGAAAAATAATATCACTTTATTAATAGTAAGCCATGTTACTAAAGACGGACAAATAGCTGGCCCCAAGGTTTTGGAGCATATGGTTGATACTGTACTTTATTTTGAAGGCGAAAAAGATTTACATTTCCGCATCCTACGCACCATTAAAAACCGCTTCGGCGCTGCTAATGAAATTGGCGTTTTTGAAATGAATGATATTGGACTTAATGAAGTTACTAATCCTAGCGAATTATTTTTAACCTCTTATGATCGCGATACCAGCGGCACTTCAGTTTTTGCAGGAATTGAGGGAAGCCGACCAATTTTAGTTGAAATTCAAGCTTTAATTTCTCCTTCTTTTATACCAACTCCAAGACGCGCTGTTGTTGGCTGGGATACTAATCGCCTTGCCATGATTATTGCCATTTTAAATAGTCGTTTTGGCTTAAATCTTTTTGATAAGGAAGTTTATTTAAATATTGTTGGAGGTTTAAAAATTGAAGAAACTGCAGCCGATTTAGCTGTTGCTTGCGCCTTAATTTCCGCCGCCAGAGATGTTGCTTTACCAACATCTACAATTGCGGTTGGTGAAGTTGGCTTGACAGGAGAAGTTAGAATGGTAGGAAATTTAGAAAGTCGCCTAAAAGAAGCAGCTAAACTTGGATTCAAGAATTGTCTATTTCCAAAAGCTAATGAAAAAAATAAAAACTGGGAAAATATTAAAAAAACTTTGCCAGAAATGAATTTCTATCCTATTCATCATATTCGTGATTTAGGAAAAATTTTTAATAAACCAAATAAATAAAGAGGACAAATAATGAAAATAATCAGCAAAATTCTAACCACCTTCTTACTAATTTCTTTCAGCAATTCTTCAGCTTTAGCGGGGGAAAAAGAATTTTTAGTACAAATAAAAGATCATAAGTTCATACCAGAAACTTTGGAAATTCCAGCTAACGAAAAGTTCAAGTTGATTGTTGAAAACCTTGATAAAACTTTAGAAGAGTTTGAAAGCAATGATCTAAAAAAAGAAAAATTAGTTGGTGCGGAGAAAAAAATTACAATAACCATTGGTCCTTTAAAATCAGGCAAGTACGAATTTTTTGGTGACTTCCATCAAAAAACTGCTCGCGGTACAATTGTTGTGAAATAATAAATACGATAGTTGAGCGTAGTCGAAACCACCGCTTTGTCCCGCTCGCATGAAGGGTCCACGCACTATCAAAATTGTAATTATTTTAAGTTCAGAAAATCTTTCTAACAATTTTCTCAGAAATTTTACCATCACTTTCAATAACTTTGGCGGCATTATTTGAAGTGTCTTTAACAATCTCTTGATCAAGTAATAATCTTTTTAAAACCAACGCCAAATCATCTTCTGATTCCACCAAAAAATACGCCATTTTCTCTTCCAAAGCGGTATAAATTTCTCTGAAGTTAAAAACATGACGACCAGAAATTATTGCGCATCCAAGTTTAATCGCTTCAAAAGGATTATGCCCACCAAAATTCGCCAAAGAACCACCAATAAAGGCTATTTTATTTAAACGATAAAATAGACCTAATTCACCTAAAGTATCTGCCAAATAAATTTCTGTTTGAGGTGAAATTTGTTCATTAGCACTTCTTTGAGAAAATTTTATATTAGACATTAATTCTTTAATTTCACCAGCACGATTTGGATGACGCGGTACTAAAATTGTTAATAAATCAGGAAATTCTTTTTTTAATTTTTTATGAGCAGCAATAATAATTTCTTCTTCACCTTTGTGAGTGCTGGCGGCAAGCCATAACTTACGATGCGAACCATCTTCATGAGAAATTTGATCAAGAATTTTTTTCAACTCTTTCTCATCAAAAGTTAGATTTGTTGCTTCTGATTTAAGATTTCCAAAAAATAAAATTTCTTGATAAGATAATTTTTTCAAACGCTTTTGATCCATCACGCTTTGAGCAAAAATAACATCAAAATTATCAAAAATTTTAAAACCAATTTTTCTAGCAAATAACCATTTTTTAAATGAATTTTCTGACATTCTAGCATTAACTAAAACTGTTTTTATATTTCTCTTTCTTGCTTGATTAATAAGGTTTGGCCAAATTTCTGATTCAACAAAAATTGTCATTTTTGGCTGCCAAAAATTAAAAAATCTTTTCACCACAAAATAAGAATCAATCGGCAAAAATTGGTGAATCACTCTGCTTTTATAAATCTTAATTTTTTCAGATAAAATAGCGGCAGAAGTTAGAGTTGTAGTTGTAAAAAGAATGGTAGTTTTAGGGTGGGTTTTAAGAATTTCATCAAGTAAAATCAAAGATGAGTTAGTCTCACCAACGCTTACAGCATGAATCCACACTACATTTCCTTGCGGTCTTTTTACAGAAGAAAAACCAAATCTTTCTTTAATACGATTTTTATCTTCTTTGCCTTTTTTAATACGCAAAAAAAGGTAAAGAACTAAAAAAGGCAAGATTAGAACTGATGTTGCTCTGTAAAAAAACACTAATTAAAATCCTCCCGCGGCTTTAATAAAAATCTTTTTCAATTTAGTAAATTTATTAACTAAACCAAGACCAAGGTCTCTTGCCACAGATACTGAGACACTTTTAGTTTCAAAAAGTGAATTCAAAATATCAGTTGCAATAATCATCTTTTTTGCCTCAAAGCCATATTTTTTATTATAAGCCTCAATCAAAGTGTGAGAGTTAATTTTAAGACCTGAATATAAATTATTTTTAATCAAATCTGCTAAAATTTTAATTCCTACAACCGCTAAATTAAAACCCTGACCAGCAATTGGATGTAAGCCAACAGCGGCATCACCAACCAATAACACTTTTTTGTGATAAAATTTTTGTGCTTCAACCAAAATTAATGGATAAGAAAATTTTTCAGAAACAACCTTCACTTCGCCCAAACAATTTTCCATTTTTTTGGTTAATTGTTGAATAAAATTTGCTTCATCTAATTCTAAAATAGCTTGCGCATCTTTATCTGGAGATATCCAAACAATTGAAGATTGATGTTGATCTTGCATCGGCAAAATTGCTAAAGGCCCGCCAGGTAAGAATTTTTCATAAGCCACATTTTCATGAGGTTTTTGGTGAGAAATATTAAATACAATAGCAGTTTGCTGATATTTTTTTTGCAGAGTATCAATTTGACAAATCTCACGAAGATCTGAAAAACGGCCATCACAAGCAAGTAAAAGTTTTGAATCTAATATTCTTCCATCGTCTATTTTAACTAAAGCACCTAAATTAGGATAATGTTTACCGTGCAATAAATTTGCTGAATGAGCTTCACCTACCACAGATTCCAATGCTGCATCTTCTTCCACTTCTTCGTGATGTTTTTTATCTAATAATTCAATTTCTAAATATGTGTCCGGGCAATAAAGAGTAATATTTTTGCGTTTAACCATCTCATTTCTAAGAGCATTATGCACAATATAACTTTCAATGATGCAACCAAAATCTCCAGAATTTTTAGAAGTTTCAGAGCTTAGAAAATCAAGGACAAAAGGCGATTTATAATCAGTAATTTTAATATCGGAAATTTTCCCTGCATGCTGCAAAACTTCCTTGGCAATTCCAATTTCTTCAAAAAATTTCATTGAAGAAGCAGAAATTGCATAAGCCCTGCCATCTCTTTGTCTATCATTATTAACAATATCTTGCTTCTCAATAACAGCAATTTTGAGATCATCAGAAATATTGGATAAAGCAAGAGCAGCAGACATTCCAGAGAAGCTTCCGCCAATTATTGTAACATCGAAAATTTTAGACATTTAAAGATAAATATTAGTAATTAACCTTCACCATTATCATTTTGAACAATAGGTGAAAATAAAAAAGAGGTAAATAGGTTCTTATAAAGAGAGCTCTAAAGCCATTAAAAAATGATCAGATGTGGTATGTCAAAATTATTTTTTAATATAAATTAACTTCCCCACTCTTTTTATATGTTCAATTAAATCAGTATTATTTATATTATTCAAAACTTTAATATCAAAAATATAAGGAAGCGGCAACTCATCAAGTTCACTTAAAATTAATTGGGATTCTATATCGCTAATTTCTCCCTCAATTACCAAATCAATATCTGAGTTATAGCGATAATTTCCTTTGGCACGAGAACCAAAAATTTTAACCAACTCAATTTTTTTATTTTTTAAAAAAACTGAATTCATTATATTAAAATCTTGTTCACTGAGGCCATATTTCATAATATTTTCTGAAAGAAATTTTCTAAATTTTTTAGTTCTACTAAATATTTTATTTCAACATCTTTTGCAATCACTTCAAATTTAATAGAATCGTAAGTATGGGACATTAAATTACGACTTAAAAGCATATCAATCCAAACTTGACCATTTTCTATAATTCTAGAAATAAAAGCCTGCTTGATAACATTTTTTGGAGTTAATGGACTAATTACAACCCCATCTTCTTCCAAATAATCTTTCATAACTTTCCAAGCTAATTCAAAAGTAAATTCAAATCGTTGCAATGTACCTTCTTTTTCAAGTAACGATAATTTATCAGCACCTTCTTTCAAAGCATCTGATAATAAAAAAAGCGCTTTTTGATAATTCTCAAAACGCTGTTTCCAGCGAATATCAGGATTTTTCATAGATTGAATTGATTTAAATTTTAATGTTTTTAAAAAAATGTTTTATCTTGTAATCTTTAATTATTTTTTGACCATTTGAATCAATTCAATCTTTATCAACCTCTAAAAACAAACGATATTAAAGAAAATTCTTAATTTTTTCAAGCTGCTCATTCCTGTTTTCTAGC
>CAMDRL010000077.1 GCA_945906835.1 Rickettsia typhi | reverse complement strand
ATGGGGGATAATTCAGCTCCATACAGAATATATTCTCAAGTTGAAAGGAGCGATGTTTTTGATGATGTAATTCTTTATAAAACCAGAAATATGTTGGTTATTGAAGCTAATGCTTTTGATTTAATTAAATGTCCATCTGACAAAACTGAGCCTTTATACGGCATTACAATAACTTGGCCAGAAGGCAAATATGGTCAAGTTGTAGTTGCTTCAACTGAATGTCCACCGGGTTATAGAGCGACTGTTAAAAATCCTACTAAAAAATGTGGCGCTTATGGATTGTGGGAAGATGGTGTAATTAATCCTTGCTCTCAAAATTGGTAGGCAGTGGTCTTGGTGGCGGTGGTGTAAAATATGATAATGGTGTTGCTGGTGATAATGGGATTATTATCTTTTATAAGTAAAAGTGCGTGCTATAACGAAACTGATTCAAGAAACTAAACTACTTCGGTATATTGGATATCCCCGCAAAGTCAGTTTTTACAAGTGCAACAAAAAAATAAAGAATATATTCATTTGGCTTCTTGAAGCTGAATGAGTATTAGCTAACAGTGTCTATACCAAATCTAAAATTTATTGATATTTCTTGATTTGGTATAGTCTATTTTTCAACCCTTCGTATGAAGAGGTCTGTGAACTAAAATAGTTATATGATGGAAATGGTGATACAGAAAAAGCAATAGCCAATTAATTTTTTGAATAAATAAAAAATATGAAATTTCTATTCTTAAAAAAAGTAAATAAAAAAGCTTTCAGCTTAATTGAGCTTTCAATTGTAATTGTAGTTATTTCAATTTTGCTTTCGGGCGCTTTATCAATTGTTACCACAACTTCTAATAAAGCTAAAGTTAAAACCACCAATAATAATATTGATGAAATTTACAAAGCTTTAAAAGTCTATTTACTTGCTAATAAAGCCCTTCCTTGTCCTGCATCAATAACTGCAGTTAAATCAACTAATACTAATTACGGAAAAATTTCAGGAACTCAAGTAAATTGCTCTGAAAGTGGTGTATATGGCTCTACTACTAATTCCAACATAGTCTATGGCATGGTTCCCGTTAAAGATTTAGGTCTTTCTTCTGATGTGGCAGAAGATGGTTTTGGCAGTAAGTTTGCTTATGTTGTAGATAAAAGGTTTACTATTTCTGGTTCTTCAGGATTTGGTGCCAATTCTAATAATAGCGGTTTGATAAAAGTAGAAGAAATAACAAGCACTGGAATAGTACAAAATAATACCATGGAAGCAATTTTTCTAATTATCAGTTATGGAGCTAATAAGTCTGGTGCTTTTAATGCCAATTCCTCATCTCAAAACAGCGCATCAACTGATGCTTATGAGATAGTCAATGGCATTGTACCAACAGGTGCAACAACTGCAACCATGGGGGATAATTCAGCTCCATACAGAATATATTCTCAAGTTGAAAGGAGCGATGTTTTTGATGATGTAATTCTTTATAAAACCAGAAATATGTTGGTTATTGAAGCTAATGCTTTTGATTTAATTAAATGTCCATCTGGCAAAACTGAGTCTTTATACGGCAGTACAATAACTTGGTCAAAAGAAGGTAAATATGGTGAAGTTGTAGTTGCTTCAACTGAATGTCCACCGGGTTATAGAGCGACTGTTAAATATCCTACTAAAAGATGCAATACTTTTGGTCAATGGCAAGATGGCGTTGTGGATCCATGTACCAAAAGTGGCACTATTCCAGAATGCAGTGGTGGCGATCCTGTTAATATTGAGGTTAGCGGAAAAACATATAAAGTTCACACTTTTACATCTTCTTCAACTTTTAATTGTCCAAAGACTATAGATAATGCTGAGATTTTAGTAGTTGGCGGAGGTGGCGGTGGCGGTGGCGATGGTGGTGGAGGTGGTGGCGGCGGCGGAATTGTCCACAAAACTTCGCAAACAATACCTTCTAAAAATTATGTTGTTGTTGTTGGTAGAGGTGGAATTGGTAATATGGCTACATCCGGAGGATCATCATCTGGAAATGGATTAGATTCAAGTATCGATATTACGGGCGTTGAAGTTGCTAAGGGTGGCGGTGGTGGCGCAACTAGAACTCATGGTGGCCGTGCCTCTAATGGAGGTTCTGGCGGTGGGGGAGCTGGGGGAAGTGTTAGCCAGACAAATTCTGGCTTAGGTGTTTCTGGTCAAGGAAGTAATGGTGGCAAAGGTTATAATGATAATTTTACTTCTTCAGGCGGTGGCTCTTCAGGCGGTGGCGGTGGTGGCAAAAATGCAGCTGGGATACAAGCTGCAGAATATGTAGGAGGCTCTGGGGGTGAAGGATATGCAAGTTCAATCAGTGGAACATCTTATGTTTATAGTTCTGGCGGTGGAGGTGGTAGAAGTGGTGGAGCTGGCACCGCTGGTTTAGGAGGAAATGGTGCTGGTAAAGGTGGTACTGGTTCTACTGCTATTAGTAAATTAGGTGGCGCCGCAACTGGCTATGGATCTGGCGGTGGTGGTGGTGGACAAAGCTCACTTGGGGGATCTGGAAAACAAGGTATTGTTATTATCAGGTATGAAAAATAATGAAAATATGATTTAATACTTTTAGATTCTTATTCTTAATAAAAAGACTGTCACAAAATCAACACAACAAGACCTATACCAAATCTAAAATCTTTAGATTTGGTATAGATTTATTTTTACGCAACATTAGGTGCGCCCCACTTTGTGGGGATCCCCGATATACCAAATCAAGAAATATTAATAAATTTTAGATTTGGTATAGTCTGGTATATATCAAACTAAAAAATAAAATTTATGACAACTCTATTTGATTTTCTACAAGTTGGAGATTTAACTTTGCCAAACCGTCTTGTAATGTCGCCTCTTACCAGAATGCGCAGCAAACAACCCGGTGACATTCCGCAAGAAATAAATGTAAAATATTATGCACAAAGATCGTCAGCAGGTTTAATAATTTCAGAAGCAACGCAAATTAGTCAACAAGGAAAAGGCTATCCGGCAACTCCGGGAATTTATTTGGATGAACAAATTGAAGGCTGGAAAAAAGTTACAAAGGCGGTTCATGAAAAAGGTGGTAAAATTTTTCTGCAACTTTGGCATGTGGGTAGAATTTCTCACCCATCGCATCAACCAAATGAAGAGCTTCCTGTTGCCCCTTCTGCTATTGCTGCAAAAAATAGTGGAACATATACTGCGGAATTTAAGTCAACACCAATTGTTACGCCACGCGCTCTTGAAACTGAAGAAATAGAAGGCATTGTTGCTGATTTTAAAAAAGCTGCACAAAATGCTAAGATGGCTGGTTTTGATGGTGTTGAAGTTCACGGGGCAAACGGATATTTACTTGATCAATTTTTGCAAGATGGTTCAAATAAAAGAACTGACCAATATGGCGGTTCAATTGAAAATCGGGCGCGTTTTTTATTTGAAGTAATGGATGCTGTAATTTCAGTTTGGGGTGCTGGCAGGGTAGGGGTGCGTTTGTCGCCTTACGGAACCTTCAACGATGTTAGCGATTCTGATCCAGAAAAATTATTCTCTTATGTTTTAGAGCAATTAGATGAAAGAAAAATTGCTTTTGTAGATTTAATTGAGCCAAGATCATCAAGCGCTGGAGGTGAAGATTCTGAAGTAAAAAATGCTCCAAATACTGCAGATATTTTTCGCAAAAAATTTAAAGGCGTGTTGATTTCAGCTGGTGGATATGACGCAAAATTGGCAAAAGAAGCAGTTGCAAGTGGCAAAACTGACGCTGTGGCTTTTGGCAGATACTTTATTTCAAATCCTGATTTACCAAGAAGAATTAAAGAAGGAAAAGAATTGAACAAATATAATCGTGCCACATTTTATGGTGGCGGAGAAGTTGGTTATACCGACTATCCTTTTTTAGACTAGATTTTATATACCAAAGCAACATTTATTGATAGTTGTCTTGGGTATAACTAAATAAACTATTACACTTCAGTTGTCATTCCCGCG
Source organism: Rickettsia typhi (assembly GCA_945906835.1). Lineage (GTDB taxonomy): Bacteria > Pseudomonadota > Alphaproteobacteria > Rickettsiales > UBA1997 > UBA2645. The sequence continues at coordinate 2,476 of CAMDRL010000077.1, read as the reverse complement.
AAGGCGGGAATCCAGATTAATCCCCACTGGATTCGCGCCTTCGCGGGAATGAAAATGATGTTCATTAATAATAGAAGTATATATAGTTTATTTGGTGTAGTTTTTATTTTAATTAGCCAAATGCCAGCAAAATCAAAGTCCCAAATCATATTTTTAACCTTTCTTGCTCTTCCTCTTTCATTTGTTGGTATTCCAATTTATTTGAATATCAGCGATTTTTATGCGCGTAGTTTTGATCTAAATTTAGCATTAATTGGGTTTTTGCTAATTTTTATTCGAGCTTTTGATGCCTTGCAAGATCCAGCTATAGGTTGGCTTTCAGACCATTTAGCATCTAAAAAAATTACGCGGCACAAAATTATTACTTTTGCTTCAATATTCTTATCTTTAAGTTTTTATTTAATTTTTAATCCCCCACTTACTCTTTCACAAAATGCTGCAATTGCTTGGTTTGTAATGACCTTGTCCCTTACTTACACCTGCTTTAATTTCATCACTATCAACTTTGAATCTTTAGCTGCAATAAGCGCTCAAAATGATTCGCAGCGTATTACAATTAATTCATACAAAGAGTTTTTTGGAATTCTGGGAATGATTTTGGCATTTATTTTACCAGCCATTTTATCACAGTTTTTTGCTTTTAGTTTAAGCAAAAGCTATACCGCCTTAAGCCTTGTATTTGGGGTCTTAATTCTGTTTTCAACTTTAGTTTTTTTGCCGCGCCTAAAAAATGATTTAGTAAATTTTTCTACCACAAAATCATCAAGTTTTTCTAATGTTTTAAAAGATAAAAAGTTTTTATTCTTTTTAACATTATTTGTTGTCAACTCTGTTGCAGTAAGCCTTCCTGCTGCTAATTTAAATTTCTTTATCCGCGATATTTTGCATGATGAAAAAAATCTTGGCTGGTTTTTGTCAATTTATTTTCTTTCAGCCTGTTTATTTATTCCGCTTTGGAAAATTATATTTAAACGCTTTGGCATTGTGCAAACATGGATTTGTTCAATTGCATTTTCTGTTCTTATCTTTCTTTTTGCCTATTTTTTAAAGGCCGAAAATTCGCTTTATTTTTACGCTGTATGTTTTTTTTCAGGAATGTTCTTGGGTCCAGATTTAATAGCTCCTCCAATAATTTTGGCACAACTAACGCAAAATAAAAAACAACTTGTGTCTTCTTATTTCTCTATGTGGAATATGGCAGTTAAGTTTGGTTTGATGATTGCAGCTTCTGGAAGCTTAATCATCTTATCTTATTTTGGTTATCAGCCTGCAAATAGTACTTCAGAAGGTTTGCAAGCGGTGGCATTTTTTTATGCCGCGTTGCCATGCTTGCTGAAAATTTTGGTAATAACTCTTCTTTTTAAATGGAAAAAATATGAAAATTAAAAAAACTTTAATCACTATGTCACTAATATCTTCTTTAGGCTTTTTATTTGGTTGCGCCAACTCTGATCCAAAAATTTACGAAAAAAACTCTCCTAAATTGGATATCAGAAATTACTTGAGTGGAAACCTTGAAGCAGAGGGAATTTTACAAGATCGCGCAGGCAAGGTAATCAAAAGCTTTACTGTAAAAATGAATGGAACTTGGAAAGGTAATAATGGAAAATTAGCTGAAGATTTTGTGTTTTCTGATGGAAAAAAAGATCATCGTGATTGGGAAATTACAATGCTTGATGACAATAATTTTATAGCAAAAGCCCACGATACAGTTGGAATTGCCAAAGGTCAGCAATATGGCAATGCTGTGAAAATGGCTTATGTTTTAAGTGTTGATGTTGATGGTAAAAAATATGACATCTCTTTAACTGACTGGATTTATTTGGTTGACTCAAAAACAGCAATTAATGTTTCTAAAATGACAAAATTTGGCTTCACTGTGGGCACTTTAACAATTTCTTTTACAAAGCTTTAGATGAAAAAAACTTGCTGGATTATAGGCGCCAGCCAAGGAATTGGTGAGGCGCTGGCAAAAAGCTATTATGCTCAAGGCTTTAACTTGGCAATTTCAGCGCGCAACCTTGAAAAACTTGAACAAATTAAAGAACAGTTTTTGTTATTAGAAAAAAAGTCTCAAGAGATTCTTGTTAATAAAGTTGATGTTGTTGATGTCAATTCTTTGACAGAGGTGCGTGATAAAATTTTAGAAAATTTTGGTCAAATTGATTTGGTAATTTTCTGTTCAGCTGTTTACCAGCCAACATCTGTAATTGATTTTGATTTGATGGCTGCAAAACAAACTATTGATATAAATTTAAACGGATTTTTGAATTTGCTAAATGTTATTACACCGCAAATGGTAAAGCAAAAAAGCGGTCAAATTGCTGTTATTGCAAGTGTTGCTGGATATTGCGGATTGCCCAAGTCTTTTGCTTATGGAGCTTCTAAAGCCGCTTTAATAAACTTATGCGAAGGAATTTATCCAGAATTACAAAAGCACGGAATTGCCATTTCGGTAATTAATCCCGGATTTGTA
>CAMDRL010000076.1 GCA_945906835.1 Rickettsia typhi | reverse complement strand
TCTTCAATTTTAATATCAACTTCTTCAGCTTCAGGAAGCACCGCAATTGTTGCGGCAGAAGTATGAACGCGACCTTGATTTTCAGTTTCAGGAACTCTTTGTACGCGATGTACCCCTGATTCAAATTTTAAACGCGCGAAAACCCCTCGTCCCGTAATGCTTGCAGAAGCGTCTTTATAGCCGCCAAGCCCAGTATCAGAAATTGATAAAACTTCAAATTTCCAACGATTTTTTTCGGCATATTTTTGATACATGGCAAAAAGTCTTTGAGCAAAAAGTGCCGCCTCTTCACCGCCAGTTCCAGCGCGAACTTCTAAAATTGCGTTCTTTTCATCGGCGGCATCTTTTGGTAAAAGCGAAAGTTTGATATGTTCTTCAAGTTCAGGAATTTTATGCTCTAAATCAAATTTTTCTTGATCAAGCATGTCCTTCATATCTTTATCAATGCCGCCAGCAGCAAGCAATTCTTTGATATCAGCAATATCTTGAGTATTTTTTTTGTAGATATTTATTAATTCAACAATTGGCGTTAAATCAGAATGTTCTTTAGAAATTCTGGCATATTCATTGCCTAAAGCTGTTGGATCTGATAATTTTTTTTCTAGTTCGGCGTGTTTTACAACCAAGCCTTCAAGTTTTTGGGTAAATGACATCTTAAAATTAAGTTAAATTAGCGAAATCAAGTAGAAATTTTTTAAGATTATCAAGGGAGCTGTGATCAAAATTTATTATCTTTTTGCCAGCTGCAGCTCCTATATCTCTGATTTCATTTTTTGTAGAAAGAAAAGCTTGAACAATTTTCTTATTATTAGTTTTTATTGTTTTTGAACATTGAAAGAAATTTGGAATACAATTTTCTACGACAATCTTTTCTTCTTCTGACAGAGTTTCTAAATACACTTGTTCAAGATTATTCTTAAAAATGAATACAAATGTCTTTATTTCTCCAGAACCTTCCTCAGATGTTTTAAATTCTAGGTCTATCTGGTTAATTTTATTAGAAACCACAAACTGTGAATTTGGAGATTCATTATTAATCTTTACTATATCAGATAAGATTTTTCTTAAAGCTTTATTTTCATCGACATCACCGTCAAATAAGATTGCTAGATTTTTAACATTATTTTTAAAAGCGGGAGTTTTGGCGGCAATTAATAAACTTTTCTCTGTTTTGCTTCCTAAATTTCCATTTCCTCCAACCTCATGAATATAAATTTTATTATCAATCTTTAAGAATTTTAAGAAATTTATAATAAAATTTTTATCATCTGACCCTTCAACTATAAGAGACTTGGGCAAACTAAATCTTTCTACTTCCTTAGTGGATATGCTATCTGATTTCATAGTGGTGTGTTATCATTGTTTTTAGAGATTGGGAGTCAATTTTTTCAACAAAACTCTTATCTTTTTTATAAAGAGAAAAAACTCTTGCTTCATCTTCACCTAGTAAGTTTTTTTCTTCTTTAGAGGCTTCATTTAAGTATTCTTCATAGGCTTCACTTAGATATTTTATGGTATCTAGTGAGTGAGTTGTGGCGATGATTTGAATATTATTTTCTTTTGTTGCCATCAACAAAGCCTTCCATAAAACTTTTTGAGTTTTCCAGTGAAGTCCATTTTCAATTTCGTCTATTAATAAAATTCCATTTTTAACCTCACGAGTTTTTAACAAAATATTCAAAACACTGATTAAGCCATCTCCCATATATTTCAGTGGAATAGAAATTTTCCCAATATCAGCCAGAATCTGACTTCCAGCGGTTTTGATAGCTTTGATTTTTGGATCAATTTTTTGAGCAAGGTTTGAGAAAAAGATTTCACCATTTTCTTTGGCAACTCTTTCCATTGGGGGGACCAAATCGTATGACTTCGTTGTGTCACTTGGGACTATGGCAATGGGAATTGAAAAGCTTGAATTACTTGCCTCATTATATTTGCCATTTCTTGAAAAACCTAATTTAGTAGAGGTTTTTTCACTTGTTGTGTAACTAGCTATAAAGCTGTTTATTTGATTTTGATTTATGATAACTCTATCAGAGTTAAGTAATTGTGCGGTAGAAAAATTCTCAGCTTGATTGCTGAAGGAAGCTTCTAATTTTACTGATCTTTCCAAAGAAGATTCGCTGCAAAATTTTCCATCAATGACAAAACCTTCTTTGATATTTTTTTCATATACCAAATGTTCAAGATTATCCCAAATTTTTTGTTCTTGTAGATTTATTTTTGAAAGATCGGCAAACATTCCAATTTCTCTCACATTTTCGAAGTTAAAGAATGGAACTATGGTATGATTGGCTATATATGTGACAGCCTCAAGTATACTAGTCTTCCCAGAATTATTATCCCCCACCAGCAAATTAATGCGTTTAAAGTCTTTAATGTGAAGATCTTTAATTCCGCGATAGTTTTGAATGTGAATGTCTTTAAGCATAAAGAAACTTTTGTTGATTGTTTTTACTTAAAATATAGAAAGTATGTTTAACTAGAGATGGTCTGCAATAAGGGCGGCAAATTAACAATCCTAATTCAAAACACAAGTTACGAAAATGAGCTTTAAAAATTTTTACATTACTTCGCCAATTTATTATGTGAATGATGTGCCACATATTGGGCATGCCTATACTTCAATTGCTTGCGATGTGGCGGCGCGTTTTAAAAGGTTAGAGAATTATGATGTGAGGTTTTTAACGGGTACTGATGAACATGGTCAGAAGGTTGAAAAATCGGCTCTTAATCGGGGCAAAACTCCGCAAGAATTTTGCGATGAAATTTCAATTAAATTTCGTGATTTAGCTAAAACTCTTAATCTTTCTAATGATGATTTTATTAGAACCACAGAAGAAAGGCATAAATTATGCGCTCAAGAATTTTGGCGTATTTTAGAAAAAAATGGTTGGATTTATAAAAGCACTTATGAAGGTTGGTATGCTTTGCGCGATGAAGCTTTTTATGGTGAAGATGAATTGGTTAATGGCAAAGCGCCAACTGGTGCGGAAGTTGAGTGGCATAAAGAAGAAAGTTATTTTTTCAAACTATCAGCTTTTCAAGATAAATTATTAGCTCTTTACGAAGCGGTGCCTGATTTTATTCAGCCAGAATCTAAGCGTAATGAAGTGATTTCTTTTGTGCGTGGTGGTAAAGATTATGTTAAGGGCGCGCTGCGTGATTTATCAATTTCTCGCACTTCTTTTTCTTGGGGCGTGAAAGTTCCTGATGATGAAAATCATGTGATGTATGTGTGGCTGGATGCCCTTACTAATTACATTTCAGCACTTGGTTTTCCTGATGCAAATTCGGCAATTTTGCAAAGATTTTGGTGTGATACAACTGATTCGCCAGTTCATGTGGTTGGTAAAGATATTTTGCGTTTTCACGCAGTTTATTGGCCAGCCTTTTTAATGGCGGCGCAAATTCCACTTCCCAATAAAGTTTTTGCTCATGGTTGGTGGACCAATGAAGGCAAAAAAATTTCTAAATCTGTAGGCAATGTAATTGATCCACATCAAGAGTTGGAATGGCTGCAATCTATGGGTTGCGACTCTGTAACTGCGGTTGATTATTTTAGATATTTTTTAATGCGTGAAGTGCCTTTTGGTAATGATGGCGATTACAATCGGACAAATTTAATTACCAGAGTTAACGCTGAACTTGCAAATAATATTGGTAATTTAGGTCAAAGAATTTTGTCCATGATTTACAAAAATAATGATGGAAAAATTGTTAATTTTGCTTTTTTTGATGAGGCTAAAGAATTGCTTGAAAAGGCTTATGAATTAAAGGAAAAAGTTACCTTAGAAATGGATAAATTTGCCTTTGATAAAGCAATTGAAGAAATAATTATTTTTTCCAGAGCCTGTAATTTATTCGTTGATCAAAAAGCGCCGTGGACATTGAAAAAAGAACATAGAATTGAAGAAATGAATTTGGTTTCATCAACAATTGCTGAATCTTTGAGATGTTTGGCAATTGCGCTTCAAGCTTTTATTCCAGAGCTTTCTTCACGGATGTTGGATATTTTGAATGTTGATAAAAAACATCGTGGTTTGAAATATTTGAGTGGAGATTTTGCTTTGAAAGCGGGTCATAAAATTAATGAGCCGAAGGGAGTTTTTCCTAGGTTGGAAAGTGCCAAGAATGTTGGTTGATGTATGTTGTCATTCTAAACGCAGTGAAGAATCTGGTTAAGTTTCACAAGATATTTCGCTTCGCTCAACAAGACAAAGTTAGCGTTAAAATGATTTGTCGTGTTTTTTAACAACTTTAAAAACTAAATTATGGAAAATTTCTTTGATAAACGCTTAAAAATAATTATCATTGTCACTTTTGGAATATTGGCAATTTTCCTTCTCATACAAAGTGCGGGAGCTGTCATTGATATTTCTATGAAAAAGAAAATGGCGGAGAAAGTTTCAAATTTTAAATCACATAATATTACATTTCGTGGAACTGCTGATGTTGAAGTAAGTCCTGATACGGCGGCATTCACGGTTACTGTTCATGAAGAAGGGGCGACTGCAATTGAGGCTCAACAAAAAATGGCAGAAAAAAGCAATAAGGCGATGGAATTATTTAAGAAAAGTGGAATTGATAAAGTTGATATTCAGACTAAAAATTACAATACTTTTCCAAAATATAGTTTTGAGCCTTGTTTAAAAGAGCCTTGCGAACCAACCAAGTCAACTATTTCTGGATATAGCGCAAGTCAATCAATCTCAATTAAATTGCGCGATACTGCAAAAGTTGGAGAAATTACAACTGCAATTGCGCAGCTTGAAATTTCTGATGTAAGAGGCCCGTCATTCAGTGTGGAAGATTCTTCAAAATTCAAGCTACAAGCGCAAGGGGAGGCAATTAAAAAAGTTAAAGAAGAGGCGTTGGTAACGGCAAAAAATCTAGGTGTGACTTTGGGAGAAATTGTGTCATTTAGTGAAGATCCGCAATATCCTTCATTCTCACCAATGATGGCAAAAATGTCTGGCGATGCCAGAGGTGCAATTTCTCCAGATTTAGAAGCTGGTAAACAAAAAATTTCTTCTACAGTTTCAATCACCTATGAAATTAAAGAATGAAGATAATTTCTTGGAATATCAATTCGCTACGCTTGCGCCTGACCCTGCTTAAAAAGCTGGTGCAAGAAGCAAATCCTGATATTATTTGTTTGCAAGAAACTAAGGTTCAAGATGCTGATTTCCCGTTGTTAGAAGTTAAAGCTTTGGGTTATGATTTTGTCGAATTTTCTGGTGAAAAATCTTACAATGGTGTGGCAATAATTTCAAAATTTCCTCTAAAAAAATCGCAGGCTATTGATATTCTTGATTACAAACATAAACGCCATATTTGCGCCGTGCTTGAAACTAAAATTGGTGATGTGATTTTGCATAATTTTTATGTGCCGGCGGGTGGCGATATTCCTGATGCAAAGCTTAATGATAAGTTTGATCATAAGTTGAAATTTATTGATTGGATGAGTGAATATTTTGCGCCGCAAAAAAATGAAAAAATTATTATTCTTGGTGATATGAATATTGCGCCTCTTGAGCACGATGTTTGGTCGCATAAGCAGCTTCTAAAAATTGTTTCTCACACACCAATTGAAGTGGAAAAAATGACTGCTTTGCAAAAAAGCCTAAATTGGGTTGATACTCACCGTCATTTTGTTAATGAATCGGAAAAACTCTACAGCTGGTGGAGTTATCGCGCCTCTGACCCAATGACTTCTAATAAGGGCCGCAGACTTGATCACATTTGGGCAACGCCCAATTTAAAAAATTGTATAAAATCAATACAGATTTACAAAGAATTTCGTGTTGCAATTCAGCCCTCAGATCATGTGCCAATTGAAACAGTTTTTGATTTTCTATGAATAAAATTCTTATTAAAAACCAAAATAAAATGGTGAATTTTGCTGCAGAAATTGCGGCTAAATCGGAAATTGGGGATGTTATTGCTTTAAAAGGAACCCTTGGCGCGGGAAAAAGTTTTTTTGCTAAAAGTTTTATTAATTCCCTAAGAAAAAAAATTGGGGAAAAACCTTGCGAAGTTTTAAGTCCCACTTTCAATTTAGTTTATTCTTATGATACTAAAAAAGGTGAGGTTTTTCATTTTGATTTATATCGTTTAAAAAGCGCGGATGAGCTAGAAAATATTGGTTTCTTTGATGCTTTGAAAAATGGTATTTGCTTGATTGAATGGCCAGAAATTGCGGCGGATTTTTTGAAGAAGAATTGTTTAGAAATTGAGATTAAGATTAAAGAAGATTTAGGGGAAGAGGGGCGTGAGGTTTTGATAAACAAGCTTTAGACACCTTTAGACAATTTAGCTAAGTGTCATCTTGAACTCTGTGCTAGTGGGCATTTGCAATGCCGACTTATGTTTGTTAAAACTTGTGAAAGTTAGAAAATTTTAGCAAACGGTAGGTCGGGTTTACAAAACCTGACCAGCGATGAGTCCACCTTGTTATTTATGCCTTTTTT
>CAMDRL010000075.1 GCA_945906835.1 Rickettsia typhi | reverse complement strand
TTTCTTTAAGAGATTTTTTTATAGTTTATTGGGTTGATTTTGCGACAGTCTCTTAATAATCGACAACTCAACCATAAAATCTAGCTCATTTCAAAATTGTGAATTTAATTCATGCGCAATTTTTTCTAAGGTCACATTTGAAAATGCTCCAAAAATAAGCAATATTAAGTTTAGCAGTTGTAATGTTGATTTTGAGAGTCCAATTTTTAGAAAGACAGATAGCAGCGAAGCTTTGGGATCTTTTCGAGCCTTAGTAAAAGCATGCTCCGATGCGGGTTATGAACATGGGGTTATTTTGTTTCATGCTCTTGAACTAAAAACTCGCTACAACAACCATCTTAAGTCCATAAGTTGTTTTTCTAAAGAGGGTCCAGAAAAAATAAGCTCTAAAATTCACGAAACAGTTACAGATTATGGCACAAATTTAATGAAACCATTTCGCTGGCTCTTTTGGATCTTTTGCCTTGGATTTGAGTTAAATGCTTCATATTTCTTTGCGAATACTGGCAATTATTTTTGGTCAAAATCTTTAATTCTATCACTAACAAGCACATTAGGACCACTATCTTTTGCTTTGCCAGAGACTTACAGAGCATAAGATATGATAGGCGCAATGAATGATTATCTATTTTTGCACATCACCTTCAATTTTCTTCAAATCATCTTATGCTCAATTATATGGTTTCTAATAATTTTTATGATTAGACGGAGATTTAAAATTTAGTCGCAAAAAGAAGAAAAATCGATTATAAATGATATTAAATTTGCCAAATAAACCAAAGAAGGGTTTGTCTCATTTTTAAAATCTCATTTGACAAACAAAAAAGGGTTTCTATTTTGTGCGTCAGCTCTTTGGGTTATTTAAATTGTTGGTTTTTTCTAAAAAACCACGAAGCCAAATATTTCCTTGAGGAACTAACTAGAAATAGTTAGTAATTATTAAAATCAAATTTTTGGTTTGTTAAAATGAAAAAATTATCACTAGTTCTTGCTGCAGTTTTATTCGCTGCTAACGCTAACGCTGCTGAAGTTAAAGCTGTTGCCCCAGTTGCTGCTCCTGCTGCTAAGGCTGCTGCTCCAGTTGCTGCTCCTGCTGCTAAGGCTGCTGCTCCAGTTGCTGCTAAAACCGCTACTCCAGTTGCTGCTGCAACTGAAGTTAATGCTGAAGAAAAAGCCGCTCCTAAAGCTAAAAAAGCTAAAAAAGCTAAAGCTGCTGAAGTTAAATCAGAAGAAGTTAAAAACTAATTTTAGTTTTTAACTTTGTAGAAAGCCAAGTTGGCAAATGTCAGCTTGGCTTTTTTATTGTTGTTCAAATAAAAAAGATTTTTTTCTTGAATTTATTTTATATCTGGAAATAATTCACCCCTCACTTTTTGCCGAATTAGCTCAGTGGTAGAGCAACCGCCTTGTAAGCGGTAGGTCGTCAGTTCGAATCCGACATTCGGCACCATCACTTTTAGATATTCTAAAATTTCTAATGAATATAATTACATCAATCATATTCACAATTTTCATCTGCCTTTGGGGCGCAATAATTCCTCTTTTATACTCCTTTGCTTTCATTACCAAAAATTCTAAAAACGCAGATCACGGCGCCAAAGTTTGGGCGCAAGTTTCAATATGGATGCTGAAAAAATTATGCAAAATTGATTATCAAGTTAAAGGCTTAGAAAAATTACCAAAAGAACCTTGTATCATTGCCTGCAAGCATCAATCAATGTGGGAAACGGTGATTATGCATTTAGTTATGAATCGCCCAGTCTATGCCTTTAAAAAAGAGCTTTTGAAAATTCCCTTTTACGGTTGGTATTTAACAATAATGAGTGGAATCACAATTGATCGCAAAGGTGGCGCTGGTGCTTTAAAAAGCCTAATCAAGCAATCTAAAAAATACTTATCTCAAGGACAAAATATTGTGATTTTCCCACAAGGCACCAGAACGCCAATTGGAGCAAATGCCAAAGACTATCCTTATCAGTCTGGCATTACTGCACTTTATCTTTCTTGCGATGTCAAAGTTGTTCCAGCAACTTTAAATTCAGGAAATTTCTGGCCTAAAACCGGATTTAAAAAAAATTCTGGCACAATAATTTTACAATTTTTGGATCCAATTGAAACAGGCTTATCAAAACAAGAGTTTATACTTGAATTGGAGGAAAAAATAGAATCTGCAAAAATTTAATTCTTCTTCTTGAGAGATTTAGCAACTTCTGGAGGCATATATTTCTCATCATGTTTTACCAATAATTCGCTTGAAAAAAATTCATTTTTTTCAAGATCAAGGCTTCCTTTAGAAACCACGCCCTGGCCTTCGCGAAACAGATCTGGCAAGAGTCCTTGATAATTTACCACTAGCTCTTCTTGCAAATCTGTTATTACAAAACTGGTATGTAAAGCATCAACTTTTTTTACACTTTCTTCAACAACCAATCCGCCAACTCTAATTTGTTTATTAGTGGTTTTTTTAAGAATTTCTGCAGTTTTTAATTCAGAAGGAGAATAGAAGAAGATGATATTATCGCGAAAGTTCAAAATCACGAAAACCATTGCAATTAAAGAGGCGGCAAGAATTGTAGAGACAAAGATTATTCTTTTTTTCTTGTGCTTATTTTTCATTTTTTTTGAATTTGGATTTCAAATTAAAATATTTACACAGAGTTACAGCTAATAAAGCGCCAAGAGTTATTGAAGCAACTAAATAGGCTGCTAAAACATAGTTTGAATAATCAGTTGGATTTTCCATGTTGAGTTACATTCTTAATAATTTATAGCACCAAGTTTATGTTATCTACCACCTCTAACCCCTCCTTATCAAGGAGGGGAATGCTTTTAGTTCCTCTTTGATAAAGAGCTGGGGGCTGTAGATAATACAAACTCAAATCACATTCTCAAACAACAGCAATTACAACTTGCAAAATAAAAGCTCTTTTCTATCTTGCTTTGCTTGCGTTTCTTTTGCCTGAATAGCTCAGTTGGTAGAGCAAAGGACTGAAAATCCTTGTGTCGCTGGTTCAATTCCGGCTTCAGGCACCATTTCCCTTAAGCTTACCTGCTAATTAATCAATATCACTGAAACATTTCTGCCACAGTCCTTTTCTTGTCTGTGAACACTTCTTCTGAAGCTAAAAAAACTCTCTTCATTTTTGTAAGTATCAATCGCTGAATTTTCAATTTCTAAAATTTTTTCTTCTTGTAATTTTTCCATTACATAGGCTGGCAAATCAAACAAATAAAGACCTTGCTCAGGCTTTTCTTTAAAGAATTTTTTATTACTTTCTTTTTCTAATATAAAATCATCAAAATATTCTTGTGAAATTTCATAAGAATTTTGCTGAATCATTGGCCCAATTATGGCTTTAATATTTTCGGCACCTAGGTTTTTCATAGCGCCAATTGTTTGTTTAACAATTCCAGATTTAGCTCCGCGCCACCCCGCATGAAGCGCGGCAATCACCACCTTCTTTTTATCAAATAAAAAAACTGGTGCGCAATCTGCGGTAAAAACCGCAATAGCAATGTTTTTTAAATTAGTTACAATTGAATCAGCTTTGGGCAAATTATGCATGTCGTAAAGCTTGTTTTTTTCATCAACTATCACCACTTCAGAACTGTGAATTTGGTTTACAAACAATAATTTATCACATTTAAACCCTTTATTATCAAGGCTTTTAAGCAGATCTTCTCTTTTCAATAAAGCGCGATCAATTATACAATCTTTACCAAAAAAGTGATATTTTATGTTATTTTTTGCAGTCATTTTTTAAAAATCTTTAGCTAATTTTTGATCTGAAATAACGCATTTTTGCTAAATATTCTTGTGGATTTTTAACTTTTACCAAAGAATCTTTTGCAGTAAAAAACATATCATGAAGCCTTGTTAGAAGGAATCTTGTCGCCGCTGCTAAGAAAGCAATTTCTAAAAAACCCAACTCTTCAACAGAAAATTTTCTAACTTCATTATAGCCTTCCATCAACTTGATAAATTTTTCTTCTTTAAAATTATTTTTTTCATCAAAACACCAAGCGTTAGCAGTAATTGCAAAGTCATAAATCAAAATATCATCTGCCGCAAAGTAAAAATCAATTACACCACTTACTTTCCCATCTTGACTAAAAAATACATTATCAGGAAAAAGATCGGCATGCACAGCAATCTGTGGCAGGGCGCTTTTCCAATTTTGCTCTAGAAAACTTAAAGTTTCTAAAATTTCGTCACACAAACCCTTTTGATAACCCTCAACCAATTGTTCAAATCTTGAGAATAAATTTCTAAAGCCCGTAACGCTAAGCTCATTAGCACGACTCATTTCAAAATCAATTGCCGCGCCGTGAAGTTTTGCTAAAACTTTACCAATTTCAAAGCAATGTTGGGCATTTATGCTGCTGTAATATCCATCTTCTTGTGGCTTTAAAGTTGCGCCACTTAAAAAACTAACTATTGAAGATTTTTTACCTTTTAAATCAGCGATGGATTCACCCAGATTACTAAGAATAGGGCGCGGACAGCAAACTCCTTTATTAGCCAAATGCAGTTTAAAGTTAATGAAAAAAGGCAACTCTTTTTTGTTAATTCTTGATTCAAAAATCGTCAAAATGAATCTGCCTTTTTCGGTATCGATGATAAAATTTGAATTATCAATGCCGTCTATTATTTCTTTGAAATCAACTAACTTTCCAAGTGGATAATTTTTTAAATGATTTTCGATTTCTTCTTTGGTTAATCTTGTGTAAACGGCCATTTTGGTTTTTATTATTGAGCTATCCTTAACAAATCATGCGTGAAGAAATGGACCCCGCGTACTAAGTGTGAAGTGACAAATTGGAGAACACACTTATTGTCACATCACACTTTTTACAGGACCATTTCGTCACTCGTCAGTATTATAAAACCCCAAACTTCAGGGATCTCACTTTTTATCATTATTCAATTCTTGATACTTATTCCAGCCCACTTGCCAATTGGCATTGGATTTAACATTTTTAGACCAAGATTTTCCACCATCAGCATTGGTTGATTTTTGATGAAATGAATCAACTTTTTCCTGAAATTTTTGCTCCTTACTTGTCAAATTAACTTGATTCACCACTTCAATTGTATGATTAGCAATTTTGGAATTAATTTTAGCTTTTATCTGCGGATTAAATTTTTGTTCAATAAAATTCGTAGTATTTTGAAAAAATTCCATCACCTCAGAAGTGGTAAAGCTGCCATTGGCACAAACATTGCGCGAGATACTTAGAAGCTCAAAATAACGAGCAAAAAGTTCTGATAAAAATTGATGTGGCGGATAAGTTTTTAAAGCCTCAACCATCAATCTTTTTATTTCAGCTTTTAGTGTAACGCTTTGTGGATCGCGATTTTTCATATCTAAACCGATACATTTGCGAAACTCTTCTCCCAAATTAACTCCACTTTCAAACTCCAAAGCGTGTGCCATTTCATGCGCTAAAACATTGTGCGTTAATTGTCGTAAAATAATTTTTTGTTTAGTAACTTGCGTGAAATTACCTAAAATTTTATTAAAAACTTTGTTTTGTTCGGTTAAATAACAGCCAATGTTGGTGTCCCAACCCTTGATAATTTTGACTTCAAAATTCAAATCCTTTTCTTGAACTTTAGTTAAAACCAAATCTAAACCATCTTTAAAAAGCTCAATTCGATAAAGCTCACAAAAAAACTTCAAGAATTTTTCTGAAGAGTCTGCGCCTTCAAATTCAAGCTGTGGTTGAAATATTTTTTTTAATAAATCTGTCATTATTTATTTTTTCAAAGGTCGACAATATAATTCCAAACGATGTCCAACCAACTCAAAACCTTTCTTGCGAGCTATTTTATCTTTTAACTTTTCTAATTCTTCGCTAAAAAATTCATGAACTTCATCAGTTGTAATGTCAACCAAATGATCATGATGATCTTCTCCTTCTAATTTTTCATAACGCGCTCTGCCTTTACCGCCAAAATCATGTTTGGCAATAACACCAAATTCTTCAAACATTTTTACGGCGCGATAAACGGTGGCAATTCCAATTTTAGGATTAATTTTTGATGCTCGACTATAAACTTCTTCAACATCAGGATGGTCAGCGCTTTCGGAAATTACACGAGCTATAATGCGACGATTTTCAGTAAGTTTAATTTTTCTTTCTTCGCAGAGTTTTTCAATTTGAGAAGGCATAAAAAGTTAATTTTGTTAGTATCGAATATTTTTAATATAAATTGAACTTTATTTTTTGGAAAGCCAAAGATACTTTAACATATCTTATTTCTTCTCAGAACTTGCCTAAGATCTTTTTTAATTACAGATTTTGGCATATTTTTAGCGTTTTTTTAACAAAATTATGACGAGTATCTGGATACACTTTGGGTAACTTTGTTAGAAAATAAGCAAAAATAGGACTAAACATGGAATTAAAAAAGATCTTAGACAAGTTCACAATCAAAATATTTGCCAAATGACAAAATCTCGCAGAAAAATTATTGAAGACGCTCCTCATTCTTTGACTTTTGATGATGTTTTATTAAA